>DATFCH010000217.1:0-2522 GCA_035253345.1 Nitrososphaeraceae archaeon | reverse complement strand
GGCGTATATTTTCTAGTAGCGAGGAAGGTAAAGAGGAAGATAATGTATTAGGTATTTCTATATTGTTTGTTTGATGTGTTGTTACTGCTGCAGCTCCTAAACTACTCGGTTGAGATACTCCAACTAAATTACTTGACTGAGTTGGTGAAGTATTTTTGTTAGTAGTAGTTATTGCATTGTTTGATTGAGGTGTTGTTGTTGCTGATGTTCCTGTTGGAGTTGTACCACTTGCAGCATTAGGTATCTCGATTACTCGTCCCTGGTAAATATAATTCTCTATGGTACATGTCTTTACTTCCCCTGCCTGAATAGTCCCCTCACAATCTCCTACATATTGCGTACATATATTATATTCAACACCTAGACTTGGAGTTGCTTGTTCATATCGTATAGAATGGGAATCGAAACCAGCAGCGAAACAAGTAGAAACAAAATTTACGTCATATTGTTTTATTCTATCACTAATATCTGATTCTGATACGGTATAATAGGATTTGTCAAGATTTACTGGAGTACCTTGAGAAGATAGAGCAGGTATAGTTGCAACATCATTAATAATTTGTGCACCAAAATCTGATTCATCTATACCTGGACATAAGTTAGAAGTACATTCTGTATATCGATCACTATTATTTTCTGGAAAAGTTCCGATTGGAGAGATAAAAAAACAGCCGAAGGAAATTCGAGATGGATCTGTTTGATCTTGTGCATCTTTACACACGAACAACTTTTTCTCTATATTCACAATAGGATCGTTATCATTGTAGTTTGATTTGTAATTAGGCTCCTTTGAATATGGTTGATATTTATCTTCAACATAATCCGCCATATCATTTACATATTTTGTAGTTATTTCAGTTTCATAAGTATTATGATCATTGTCGTTATCATAACTTGATTGTTGTGGATGTTGGTGTTGGTGTTGTTGGTTGTGATAATTATAATAATTTTCTCTAAAGTTATCGTCTTTATAAAATCTATCATACTGTGAATAATCTACACCAACTTTAGTCATATCTGGATACACATCATCTGTTAAAGCCATTGCTTTAAAGCTTGTATTCATGCCATTACCAAACGGTACTAGCATGGTCAATGAAATTAATGCTAACAACAATAATTTTGCTTTGTGCATATATTAACAAAGAATAAAAATTATATCTGAAATTTGAAAAATAGTAGAATAAAATATTATTTAGATCAGATTAGTGAATAGTGAATATTTTTATTATTATCATATTATCTTATTTTTAAATGATATAATATACTGTTTCTTATTTTTTGGTACTAACTTTTTATTACTAAATAAAATAAAAATTAGAAAATATTGGGTTGATTCGGTTATGAATCTTTTATGGAAGTAGTTCTAACCACTGTGTCTTTAACTTTGTAATCTTTTCTGTTGCTGTTAAACCAGATGGATCTTCTGCTGGAAGTTGACTTAACCACTGTGTCTTTAACTTTTCTATCTTTTCCATTGCTGTCAAGTCAGTGGAATCTCCTGGTTGTTGAACTTTGAAAGCTAGTGCATTTGAATTGTTAATACTTGATGCTACCGGTATCAAAAAAGTTAGGAAGCCCAAGAATATGACTATTGACTTGTTCATGAATATTAGATATCATTGTACTTATATTTGAGATACGTCGAATCAATCAGTAACATATACCATATAATAATGTAAGGTAATTATTAGTATACTATTGAATTACTATTTTTTTTATTAAAATTAATTATAAATAAACAAACTATCACAAATTTATATTTCAAAATCTTTAAACCATATACCTTAGCATGAATTCACTAATACCCAGACCAGTACTTTTTAGTATCAATAAATGTCTATGAGCTTGAAAACTATTGTAAATTAATTGTTGATTATCAAACTACGGTTTTTCAACATTATCTGTGATAGAAAATCATAAAACATGATTGAAACAACATTTTTCTTTGGGCGTTTTATCTTGTTGTCTGTGAAGTTCAGAATCAAATATCCAGAAGGGTAAATTCTGGAAAATATAAAAGTAAAAAGACTTGATTAAATTGTTCTGTATTTGAATTCTTCTGTAGATCCTTGAATCCCATTTTGTCTATCCTTTTCCTTTTTATCGATTCGTCCTGAAGAATCTGCGGAACCGATCTTTTCCTTAATTTGTTCAACAAATTTTATTGAATCTTGAAAAAGAGAAGCGTTAGTAAGTCAATCCATTTTGGTATTGTATGTATCCTTTATCAATGAAAGAGATTGTAATTTATTTTTGATATCGTTATTATTTTCTGCTTTAGTTGCAATTATTTAGCTTTCTTTTTTTTATTTCTTCTAAACCATTTATATATTTATAATATTCTTAAGGGAGCTTTTTGCTGATATGTTCTTTAATATTTTTCTTTGATTGTTATCTTAAAAAATGAAATATCTCTTAAATCAGTGACCTTTTGTATTTCTAATATTCCTGAAAGAACTGCTTATTAAAACCTTTTACAGATAATTCAAATATCATATTATGTCTCCATTCTATCTCTT
>DATFCH010000216.1:0-7743 GCA_035253345.1 Nitrososphaeraceae archaeon | reverse complement strand
ATTATGAATTTTATTTACACCTTGATTATATATATATAATAGCAAAATATAATAATCAATTGAAATATTGAATAGATGAATTTCATTAGATAATCATACATTATACCATTAGCGATTAAGATTGAATTATAAAGAATTTATTTAGGCGACAGCATCATTTGATGAAAACGTTTTTGAACCTGAGAGAGGCATATTATAGGATATAGGCTTTATAGATGCCCAACTCCAAGATTTATCTCAAAAGGAATGATGTATCCAGGGATAAATTCTGTTAATTGGTTAGATGATAGATACATAAAATGAGTAATAGTTATCATTAAATACTTAAGCAAAATAATGAAGTTTTATCATTTATTACAATAAAAATATTGAATTCTCGGAATGGACAAGAACTTCAAAATGGCAGCTCTGGGTTTATACTACCAATAATGACTATTTCCAATTGAATTGCTTTCAAAATAATATTTAAAAGATTTAATCATTTAGATTTATTTATCATTTATTTGAAATCTCAATTTCACCCAACTTTGAAAGCTGTGAAATTAGAATAGGAACTTAGTAATTATGTTTATCTGTTTTCTTATTTTTCCTTTCTAGTTTGTCGTTGTTGAAAAATTCCTATCTCTGACATCCTACCTGCAATATATCCAAGTAATGCTCCATAAACTAGATGAAACATAAATGATCCTCCAACTATAGTGTAATACAAATTCTGAAAGTGATATGCAATAGTATATACATATTGATTAGGTGCAAATGAGTTACCAAAAGAATCAAGTCTTGGTTGGATAATAAAAGTAGCAAGTGGTAGAAACAATATACTCCAAAGTAAGATTCCGACTACCATTCCCATTAGTATTCCGTGTTGAGAATTATATGGAGATAAACCTTTCCAAAATAAAGATATCTGTCCAAATATATTACCTGCAGTTAATCCTGTTAACAAGTGCAAAATGAATCCTATATATTGAGCAATAGTAGGATCATAAAATCCTAGAGAAATACCAATCACTCCAAAGAAAGTACCAGGTGGAGTTTGGGAAATAAAATCAACTATTGTAAGTAATCCAGTTACTGCCCATGCTGCAACAAATCCAGCAAGAGAACAATATATTATGTAAAGTTTTGATGGATTTTGATAACTATTTTTAATTAGCATAAAATTCATGCATTGATTTATTATATAAATAGTGCCTATCAAAAATTATATAGTGCCTAATTTTTATATAATTAAAAGTTAGCACTATAGAATAAAATTAGACACTAGTTTATATATTACAATATAAATTACCAAGTTATGAATTTAATAAAAAACATAACTTATGGATTGATAGGTGGAACATATGGAGTAACAGGATTTGGTCTAAGTAACGGTGGTCAAATATTTGCTATTGCAAGTATAGCATTGGGTGGAGCTGCAATGATCTCGGCTTTGATAGTTAGAAATCAAATAAAAAGAAAGGAATTAGACAAAAAAATAGCAATAGAAATGAGATAATAAGAAATAGATATTATCACAAACCATCAATTTTTTTTATTATAATTAAAATAAGTATAAAAATAAGAATGAAAGTTAATCTATTACAATCAGAAAAAGAGATGAAGAAAGTTTTATTTATTTCAAAATTGTAAATAATATGAGTTTAACGATAAGTGAGATAGTAATTTTAAATGTTTACTAATAATAATAATAACAATACAAAACAAAATTTAAAGATTTTAATAACTGGTGCAACTGGATTTATTGGTAGTAGAATTGTCAAGAGACTATTAGCTGATGGACAATATAGCATTAGGTGTATAACTAGAAAGCCCGAGAATATATATGAATTATTTAATGTCAGTGGAGATCTAATAGAAATAGTAAAAGCCGATGCTTCTAATTATTCTGAATTAGTAAAAGCTCTAACAGGAATTGATGTGGCATTTTATTTAATACATTCTATGGAGGGTTCATCAAAAAAATGGCACGAATTTTCAAAAAGAGATAGAATCGCAGCTGAAAATTTTGCCAAAGCCGCATCGGAAACAAATACAAAAAGGATAATTTACCTTAGTGGACTTATTGATACAACACATAAAGATTTATCTGAACATATGAAAAGCAGAAAGGAAGTAGGAGATATTTTAAGAACATCAAAAGCAGATGTTACAATATTTCGTGCTGCTGTTATTCTTGGTCAAGGTGGTGGTTCATTTCAAATGTTACAGTATTTAGTTGAAAGACTTCCTGTTATGGTTTGTCCAAAATGGGTATTGACTAAATCACAACCAATATCTGTTGATGATGTAGTAACTTATTTAATAAAGTCAATTGAAATTCAAGAAACAACCAATAAAGATTTTGATATCGGTGGACCTGAGATTCTTAGCTACATAGACATGATGAAAAGATATTCATCTATTTTAAATAAATCATTAAAAATCATAATCATACCTTTTTTGACACCACGACTTTCATCATATTGGATAGATTTAATTACTCCTGTGAAAGCCTCGTTAGCAAGACCTTTAATTGATAGTTTAAAACATGAAGCAATAGTTCATGATAATAAAATACAAGATCTTATTCCAATTAAATTAAAAAATTTTGAAGAATCCATAAAAACTGCTATGAAAGAAGAAGTAAGAAAGATCAAAATAATAAAAAAACAAAAAACTTCAGAAATTATTAATAAAAAAATATTAATTTTTTCATTGATTACATTAGCAATAATTGGTACAACATATTATTTTTTGGATAATGATAAAATTGACATATTTGATCCTCTGTGGGTAACACTGGCAGGTATATGGTATTTTGGAATTTTATTTGCAATATTTTTTGTAAAGAATGGTGCAAGATTGGGGTCAATGATAGCTGGTATTATTGGATGGATAACCTTTACTTTTTGGATATTCAATAACATGTATCTCCTAGCTGATAATTTTAGTAATTTCTCCTATCCTAATTTTGTAATAGTTATTCGAAATGTCGTTGGATCTATTGTAGCTGGATTATGTATAACAGCTTCACATAATCTATTTCATAAAATTAGAATGTTAGGAAAATGAGTTTATATATTCATTAATCTCTTAATATAAATAAGCATATCATTAAGTTTTTCAATATTAAGATAAACTCTGTCATATTGTTCTAATACTCTTATTTGAGATTTTGATGCAAGATGTAATGCGTTACCACCAATAATAATTGGTATGTTAAATGACTGACGTATTTGCTGTACAAATCTGATAGAGGAATTGATATTTTCCTTTAAAGTAACAGATAATATAATTACACTGGGAGTTAAATTATCTAAATAATAAGAATCAATAGAATTGGTTGGAATAGGCGAAGTAATATTGTAAACCTCATATCCTCTTTCAAGCAACAAAGATTCAATTATTTTACAAGCTATACTATGAAGTTCTCCTTCTGGAGTACATAATATTATGGGTCTATATAACGATGATGATAAACTTTTAGAATTTTTTTTATTAATATTTTTTTGATTAATTAAATCAATTAAAGTAATTGCTGCATTACTACAAACATGTTCAGTAACAACATCTATTTCACCATTTGCCCATAGATCCCCTATTTTATGTAATACAGGTATCAACAATTTCTCATAAAAGTCTAATAATGAATGCATGGATTTTGTATATTCATTGTATGTATTGATCAAGTCATCCAATTCGTAATTTTTAAGTTTTCCAAATATTACATCTTTTAATGAATTATTTAATTCCTCGGATTTTTCAAAGTTAAGATCATGGGAATCTAAAAATTTCATAATAGTTGATTCATTTCGATATTCTTCAGGAATATTATTGATATTTATTTGGGATAGAGGGCCTAAATATTGCCTAGTAATTTGTTGAGATGTCCTTTTTTCTTTATTCCATTTGCTTTCAACAAGATATGCATAATCAATATTTTTGACTTTTTTTATTCTAATATATACCAATATAATATTGTAATAATTTTTTAATTGTTTTATTTATATATGAGGAAAAATTGTTTTCCTAGTGCTAACTATTATCTTATTTATTAGTATATATCTATTTATAATAATAATACAATTTTACTATGTTTTTAGTTACCATATTGTATTGTTATAAAATAAATCTAATAAATCTTCTTTCAATCTTTTTGCAAGTATTGTTCCAAATTTGTTTTACCTATTGAAATTGTAGGATCAAGCTTTTCATATTGTTTAGCAACTTTTGCCAATGATATTTTAACAGCATCAGTTTTATCTTTAGGATCAGTTAATGGATCTAGTCTAATTGTTATTTGGTTGTTATTATTCTTAGAAATCATAATATAATATGTTATAGGTTTATCAGTAGTATTTTCTATGACTATAGTTTTAATTAAGATAGTGTTCCCTAATTTATTTAAAAATATTTCATCAAATTTGATTATAGTGTTTGGTCTATCGTTTTTCTCTTTATTCCTAATAATCAAGATATCTTTTTTAAAATTTTTATAAATAATTTCAAAATCAGAACAATGAGTTAATACTATATGAGGCAATTTTTAAACTTCCTTTAAAAATGATAAAACTTTAGGACAACATAATAATGCACTATGAGCAGCTGCATCAGTTCCAATTCCATAGCTTACAGTTGAATCTCCTACAAAAAACAATCCTTTAATATCATCTATGACATGAGGCATTTTTTGTTTCCATACTAGACCTGGTTCTTTAGATACACTTTCTACTAGTTGCCAAGACATTGTTCTTTCCCATATTAACAAATTATCAAATTTAGGATAAATTTCACAAATATCATTTTTCATTTTTTCTTTAATTGTCATTATGGAATTTGATGAAGATGCTTCTTCTCTTGTTACTGGCGTTCCTGCCAAAACAAGATATTCTCCTTTTGGAGATACAGATTCAGCAATATTTGATATAAAAAATATTCCTTTTGTTGTAAAAGATGATGATATTGGAAATACTATCTGTTGTCTTTTTTCAATATTTTTTGATAAAGCATAATGCGTTTCTATTACTGAAGTACTTTTATTCAATCTATTTACATTGTTAACGAAATTTTTATCAAGAATATTTTTATCTAACAAGTCATGAATTGCTAAATATGCCGGTGAAGATACTATTACACAATCACCTTTTATTATTGATGATGATAATGAATTGTTAGTTTTTTCTATTCCCACTGTTTTGCCGTCTTTTACTATTATCCTTTTAACGGTTTCATTAAGTAATATTTTTGATCCTGGAAAAGACATTATATAATTTGATAACAGTTTAGATACAATATCATAACCACCTTCAGATGGATAACCAAATTCACTTGTGCCGCCTCTAAAAGGATTTGCCTTTATTATAGTACGGATAAACTCGCCAATTGCTACATGTTCTTGAGTATCTGCAAAAGCTAACATACATATAGCATCAAAAAATGAATTTGATTTTTGATCTTTTAATTTATTAGTATAATGAGACAATGGCACATGATCCATCTTTTCACTTTGTCTTATACTGGTAAAAGCCATTGGTACAATTAGCTTTAAAACCTCTAATCTATTTTTGAATGGTAATAACGATAAAGTTAAAAAATCTAATAATCCTTTTGGGTATTTATAAAACTTGTTTTCATGATAAAAAGAAATATCTGTTACTTTAGAGAGTTTTAAAAGATTATGAATATTTAATGTCTTGAGTACTTCATAAAGAGATGATTTTTTATAAAATGGCATTATATGAAAACCATTATCAAGTATATGATTTTTGAAAACAGTAGACACTGTTCTACCACCAACCTTAGACATCTTTTCATAAATTTCTACATTTATTCCCTGCTTTACCAATAAGGCGCCTATACATAATCCACTAATACCTGCCCCAATGATAATTACTTTTTTTGTCAATAAGATAAAAATTTCTTTTTTGTATATTTTAGTTATTTATGATTAAACAATCTAGTGCCTATTTTATATAATCATTTCATATATAATTACCTATAGGCTAAAGCATCTGATGAATATAGTCAAAAACTAATTTTTCAACACAAGATATTCATACATGCTCTCAAAAAAGATATAACTGAAAGTTTAATTAATATTCATAATCTTTTGTGTGAATTCAACTAAAATGTTATATTAATAGAGTATTATCTAAGAAAATTTATATTGAATATTATAATTTAATGTTTAACTTTTTAACGTTTTAGAAAATTTTCTTTGATAATTGTTTCTAACCTAAATTAGCAGATTTTATTCTTATATGGTTGCCTTACATCTGCTTAATTCATAATTAAATTTAGAATTAACTATAGTATTAATAAATTAGGTCACTAATATTTAAATAAATGGCTTTTTTTGTTATTTTTCTTTTCATATTCTCTTGCATTTATGATAATAATTCTTATTGCATATTCTACATATGTTGTCTTCTCTAAAACTTTCAATTGAGATTCTACTTAATACAAATTCCCTAGTGTATCATCTCATGACATCTGTTACACTCTTTTACCTGGCAAGAGTTAGAAGTATTGTTACACCAGATGCAGTATAATAGTGATTTAGAAAATATAAGAAGATGGTGTACAAGACGCAAACTAGAAGGACGAGGATGGAAAGTAACTGACGTTTGTAAACATATACCTATACACATATCACGAATAAGTTTGTATAGGTAGTGCAACATTTACAAAAAAGAAGGATCCGATGGACTAAAAGAACTTTCTAAAAGACTACAGACAATCCACTACAAACAATCCATAAAGCAGATAAAAAGATAGAGCAAAAGGTGATTCAGTTAAGAAAGAAATACCAGTAGTGTCCCCCACAAGATGCATGGGAAACTCTTGCGAACCAATATAACATAAAGGTTGAACATATGACTGTATAAGAATTTCATGCAAAAGTGGATTGAATAATAATCTTCTCGCTAAACCCAAAGAAGTGATAATACATACGATTTGAGAGTAAATCTCCCAATGAATTGTGACAGATTGACCTAAAAGTTATTGAAAATGAAGGAATTTGGGTTGATATCGATTTTTGATGACCACAGCAGATATGTATATCATCTATCAAAGTATGGAAGATACATCAGAGAAGATCATTCGTCTATCTATTGAAACGAACTAATAGGAAGTCTGGAAAATCATTACTGATACTGACAGACCATAGCTCGCGATTCTATAATTCACATTCTACATTGCGATCAGATTTTGATTCTTTCCGTAAGGAACATGACATACAACATGTGAGGAGCAGCGTAGGAAAACCTACTACAATCGGAAGATAGAAAGATACCATAGCACATGTAGAGAGACCAAGATTCAAAAGACATGAACAATTCATTAAATATTATAATATCAAAAGAGTACATGTGTCATTGAACTACATGACACTAGTACAAGTGTATAATAGGAGTGTAATACATGTTGTGGGATAATACACCCTAGATAGAGTATTCTCACTGAACGTTAACAAAATACTGAAGAAATTATATTTTATAATTTAATCTTATTGTTATATAATCAAGTTTCTATTTTGCAATATGACCATATGCTCGATTACTTTTAAATTGTTTATAGTTAATATCATTCTTGAGAGAATAAGTATAATAAATCCATTAAAAAAGTTAAAAAACTATAAACAATTAAGTAATACTATCCTTTTCAACAAATAATTATAGTAATTCTAAACTATTTTTCAGTATTATTTATGTTTGTTTATAGTTATTCTTCATCAAATGAAGGATTTCACCCGTTTTA
>DATFCH010000215.1:0-8937 GCA_035253345.1 Nitrososphaeraceae archaeon | reverse complement strand
CAACCTTCAGAAATTAGTGTTCTTGTAATATCTCTTCCTACAGATCCACCTGCTCCAGTTACGATAGCAACTTTATCTTTTAAATTCATATAGATATATTAATAATTGCATTGTTTTAAATCGATCTTTTTATATTTAATTTTAAGCTAAAAAATAAATTTAAAACAACCATAACAAGTCAGATGTTTGTTAAAACTAGAATATAACCTAGATTTTGAATAGTTTTTGTGATGATCTAAGTATTATAAAGACTACAAATGTCAAAAATACTTCCAATAAATTCTCTATACATAGAATTATCGATAAAATGAAAAATTTAGAATTTGATATACTAAACATACAAAACTCAGACCATCTCAATGAATATGAGGTAAGAATTTATAGATTTCAATAGAGCTATGATTAAGTTATACTAAAACTTCAATTTTATTAATTTTAAAAAATAAAGAATTATTATAAATAATTGAAAAGGTAGATGTTTAGAGATACCTATAATGAATTCAATAGAAATTATGAAAAAGGAAATCGAGCGACAATCTTATGGATTAAAGTTAGATATATCTAAAAAAAATGGTGATTCTGACAATTATCTTTTTGTTGGTTCTGGTGATTCTTATATTTCCGGTTTATTAGCAAGTTACGAATCAAATTTTAATTATTTATGTATGGATCCGGCTGAAATAATAATTAATCCGAACTTATGTCAGGATAAGAGAGTATGTTTCATTTCGATTTCTGGTAAAACAAAAGAAAATATTCTTGCCGCAAAAAAAGCAAAAAAATATTCTACAGAAACAATAGCAATTACTGCCAATCCTTCTAGTGACCTTGCCAAAAATTGTATGAAAACTATTACATTAGATTATCAAATGCCTGAGTCAGCTGCGACAGGCACATTAAGTTTTATTGTTACTACTTTGACATTATTATCATTAATCAATGGATTAAAAAAAAATATAAGAACAGAGTTGATATATCAAAAGGCAGAAGAAACTTCAGCTAAAATAATTGATAGGATCAAAAAGTATTTTTATTTACATAAGGATCATTCAGTTTTTTTTCTTGGAAATTCTATATTATTCCCGATTTCAAGTTATGCCTCTTTGAAATTTAATGAGGTATTCGGGGTAAAGTCATTTGCTTATTCATTAGAACAATTTTGCCATTCACCATTATTTAGTATTTCCAATAACGACATAATTATTATATTTTCATCAAAAAATCAACATTTAAATGAAAAGGCTAAGAAACTGAGCAAGAATTTGAATTCATTAAAAATTAAAGCAATTATTATTGAGATTCCATATAAAAATACTATAGAAATCTTCTTAATGGCATCTATTATTATAGAAATGCTGGTTTATGGATTAGCGATTGATAAAGGAATGAATGAATGTTACTTTCTTGATAACAAAAATTTGCTAAACATAAGTTCTGAATTAATTTATACCTAATCTTTAAAATATTTTTTAACTTTGAAATAACTTCATTTCAATCAAAAAATTATAAATTAATTGTAAATTATAATCTATATCATTTGATTAAAAATTATACAATGGAGATTGAATATCCAAAAAAAGTTAGTCTTAATATCTAATTCTTTGGTCAGCTGAGAAATTTGATCTGATTAACAAAATAACTACATGTATTATTAAAAATTAAGAAAGGTATATGTGGTTTAATAAAAAGGAAAATTACGTCTCGAACACATTCAACCTCAGTGACAAAGAATTGTAGATTAAATAGGTACACCTATATAGATAAAGAATATTATTTTCACTAGATATAGAAACAAAACATGTGACAAACAATAACCGAATATGAATCGTAAGCGATATCGTGAAACGATTACCCAGTCTGACCACAATATCTTCTGATCAATAAAGAATCTCTAGATTTATTATAGAGAATAACATAATATCGGAAACCTCCGGAGAATACTTTTTGCCCAAATCCCTATTCTCCGGAAGGTTGTATTCATTTTATGCTTGTTGTAAAACAAAAAATCTAAATAATTTATTTAAGACTTAAGGTTAATGAGTATAGTGAAATTTTATTTAATAATTTTCTAATAGTATTTGCTGGAAAATAAATGAAAGATAACAGAATAAGTAGAATCTATTCTCCGGTTAAATGTATGGGTTTGGTTATAAAAATATCTTCTTTAGTATTAATTAAGCTTCTATATTTTCTCATATTGGTTTAATACATTAAGGACCTCTTGAGAATGGATAATAGTTATGGTAGGGTCTTTTCTCAAATAATTGGACAATTTCCTGATTTCTTCTACCCAAAAGAGATCTCATATATATAAAAGTTTAAGGTTAATTTTATCATAATCTGACTGAGAACATCTTGTATAAATCAACACTATGACAAAATTTATGCGTCGAGGAAGAAGCAGATATTCTTTTAATTTATGAAAACAAAGTTATTATGAAGACTTGAATTTTGTTTTAGTGCCTTGGATTTAGTTTTTTCAAGGTTTCATTGTCTACCTTAATAACAGATAGGATAACGCTGAGGTAAAATTCACTCAAATGACAGCATTTAGATAAATATAGACAAATTCCAATTTCATAATGAATGATAATTAATAATGGAGGAGAATATATGGTATTTTTTACCACGAATGAAAACATTCTCCTTTTATTTGACAGATATGGGTTTTTTGTATGAATTATTTATTGGATATTTTGGTTAAAAATTAGTTTAATATAACTTGAGATAATTTGTAATAGAGTATTTCACCTGAGAAATTGGTAAGTTAAATTAAATCGCGGCAAATAGAGGAGATAACTATTGAAGGTTATGGATAAGAAAAATTCTCCGAAAGTATAAAAATTTTTTTAATATTAATATTTTATAATTTCAAAAAAAAAATTATTTGTTTTTGTTAGTTTGTTCAATGAGAGAAGGTATCTATTGTAATTCATTCGTTCAGTTCCTTCTGTTCTTTTTCCACTAATACTATTGCACTATCTAATAGATTGATAGTCTCAGATTCAAGAGTGTTTAACCATTGATCTACTCCTCTTATATAATTGAACCATTGTTTTTCTTTTTCTTCTTGTGACATCTTTGGATCTCTGAAAAATTCTAAATTTCTTTTTCCTCGATCAAGAAGAAGTTCGTTGTGGATTATTATACGATGATATATATCTGATAATACTATTTGTACATCCTCCTCCAGTCTGAATAAATTTCCAGAGTCTCGAAGATTTTCGTATCCACTCAAATTGAAAATTATATTGTAAAATGGATATTCTTTGTAATCGTTTACTAAAAATTCTTCTGAACGAAATAAATTATGATAATCTTTTAATTCTCGTAATAGCAATCCCAATGTTCTCTTAAAATAAGATCTCGTTACCTTTCTTTCATCTTGACGTTCTCTGATTGCTTTTTGCTGTTGAATTATAAAGATGACGATGACGACAATAACCACAATTGTACTAAATATATTACCATATTCTATAATACAATCAACCACATTTGGTAAATTTGTAAAAAAACAAAATTCTATACCAGTTTTAATGTAGATGATATTGTCTTCAGCTTTATTCTCATTAATTAGACCACTTTGAGAATAGGTAAAAGAATGATCATCAGATAGAGTTCCAAACCCTGTAAATAACACAATTATAAAAATTAAATTATACAATCGTTGAAATAATTTAAGACATATTCATAAACGTTATGAATTTTATATATATTTAGATATTGATTAAAATTATTCATAACTTTTATGACACCTTATTTCTTGATTTTGATTATTTTCTTTTATCTTTGGGATTCATAGTAAAATACTTAAGAGTTTATAACGATTTTTGATAGTATTATCAACCATTAACTTTTTAATATGCTACCAGTTCAGGTTATGGCTAATGATAACAAAAATGCAAGGTTCATTGAGGCTCATGCTCCACACATGTCCCCTAGTATGGTTTTTCAGTCAAACGAACTCCAAACAGAACCTCTTATTGATAAACGTATTATTCGATATATACTTAATTCTAGATTTTTATGTAACTAAATTTACTCTCTCGTTATTAATTTTAATTTAGTCTATAAATTATATCCATGTATAGAGTGAGAAACCGAACAAGAATAACAAATACATGTTTTTCAAAAGTATTTCCAGCCATAGTTGTTCTAGCCTGGATATCACCCTTCCTTTTATTCTGCTCCAAATGACACCCTTTTATATCTACCATTCTCATTAATTCATTCAGGCTTTGACAATTGAATATCACTAGTGTTAATAACTTTGATATAAACTATTACAAAATAACTTTACATTAGTTATTGAAAGAAAATAAAAAGATTATTAACAAAAAGTAAATCGTTTACAATTCTCTGTTGCAATATGAGATTTCAATTTGAAAAATAAGTCAAGATTGCTCTATTCCAAATAACAAAGAGGTAGATGATTATGGTATAGAAGCAGAATATCGTTTTTATCCATGACATGCCAAAATACTAATATCTTTTTTAAATATAAAATACAAATGTTGTTTGATTGATACAGTCAATAATTTTAAGTTATATAATTTGTGAGTTAATATTCCAAAAATAACTAGTGTTACTGATTACAAATTGATATCTTTTATTATTATAGAAAATAGAAACCAAGTTTTAATTAATTGATTTATTTTAATTAATATTTACAACTTGTGAATAGTTCTATTCATAAATGTTGATGACAAGCTTCCTATAATAATGAATTGTGAGTATACATCATTATTTGTTAGAATCTATTAAACGTTAAAATTTAATTAAAGATCTAAAAAAAGAAATATCCTTAATATCATCTTTATTGTTGTCATTATTATTTGGATATCTATGAATACTATCAGACTTTGAGAGTAGGTGAAGATGCCACACCTCAGGAGATAAAAAAAGCTTATAGATTTCTAGT
The DNA here is from genome assembly GCA_035253345.1 of Nitrososphaeraceae archaeon. Taxonomy (GTDB): domain Archaea; phylum Thermoproteota; class Nitrososphaeria; order Nitrososphaerales; family Nitrososphaeraceae; genus TH1177. The sequence continues at coordinate 4,016 of DATFCH010000215.1, read as the reverse complement.
TAGAAAATATCATCCTGACAGAAATTATAAAAAAGAAAATGATAACGAGATGATCAAGAAAATTAATATTGCTTTTGAGGTTCTTTCTGATGAGAAAAAAAGGAAGGATTATGATAATTTATGCTTTGAAAGTCAAAATTTAGACTCTTACAATCAAAAAGGATCTGACGTTTATCCAAAAAATATATATAAAAATCATGAAATGCATGAAACAAGTATAAGAAAAAAATTTAGTATTGAAGAATCCAGGTTTAAAATTATTGTTGAACCATCGCTTTGCATGGCATTCGGCAGTTGTGCAATCTTAGCGCCACATGTTTTTCTCATCGAATCGAATAAAATGATAAATCCAAAAGCAATAGTGATATCAGAAACAGCAGATAAATTCGAAAGTATTTTAGACGCAGCTCAAACATGCCCAACAAAAGCTATTATAATAATTGACAAACATACTGGAAAACAAATTTTTCCCTAAGATAGAAAATTCTTATATAAGGAGATACGTCAAAGTATAAAGTAGTTCGTTCTTTTATCATGAGTAAAATAATGTCAAAATATTTGATTTTTTCCGATATAGATAATACACTAATCCAGTCTTATATTATGAAAAATGGAGAAATTCATCATACTGAAGAATATGGAGAAATTAAAACAATTATCAAGAAGATTCGAGATAACAATATTCCTTTAATCCTATGCTCAACAAAAACTAGGGCAGAACAGGAAAAAATAAGAAAATATCTTGATATAAATGACCCATTTATTGTCGAAAATGGAGGGGCAATTATTATCCCTGAAAATTATTTTCCCATGGACCTTGAAGAATTGGGTTTATCGATTAAGCGAATAAACAATAATTTAATCATAGAACTAGGAAAATCCTATAATAGAATAGTGGAAATTCTGCGAGAAATACGAGAGACTTTCTATATTAAATTTATTGCTGTCCATGATCTATCGATTAAAGAATTAGCTCAAAAAGTAGGAATATCAATAGATAATGCGAAATTAATGTCCTCTAGAGAATATAGCGAAACTATAATTGAAATTAATAATAACGAATTATACAAGTTAAAAAAAATATTAAACGATAAAGGTCTTCGTATTTTAGAAGGTACTAGGTATAACACAATTTCTTCATTACATGATAAAGGTTCTGCAATTTCAATTTTAAAAAAATTATATTCAATAAAATTTGAACAGGAAAAAATTGAATCTATAGGAATAGGAGATGCAACTAACGATATTCCAATGTTTGAAAATGTGGACAAAGCATTCCTTGTTCGAAATATCCATAATAATTATGCTTCTATGGAAATAAATAACCTCACTAGAGTTAATGGGATCGCACATACAGGCTGGAAAGAAATTATTTTAAATCATGTATTCACGAGGTAGTGTAAAATCAATATGATTAAGAAAGTTGAAGATGCAACTATTCACATTGTTCCTCATATGCACTATGACGCTGTGTGGATCCTTAACAAAGAGGATTATTACTTTGTAAATATAGAATATATTTTAAAACAAGCGCTTAATCTGATAAAAAAGACTGATTACAAATTCATGCTGGAACAAACCTTTTTGTTAGAAAAAATAGAAAAAGATTATCCTCATATATTTTCAGATATAATTGACCTTATTAAGGAAAATAAAATTGAAATTGCAGGAGGTCAATATTTATTGGCAGATAATATGATTCCAAACGGAGAAGTGTTAATAAAGGAAATAACAGAAGGAAAGAAATTTGTTAAGGAAAAATTACAACAAGATATTTTGGTCTCATATGGGGCTGATGAGTTTGGATTTAATGCACAATGGCCTCAAATTTTAAAAAATTGTGGGTACAAATACGTTATCTTTAGGAGGGGAATATCCATTTCTACTCCATCGGAATTTTTATGGGAAGGAATTGATGGTACTCAAATTCTTACTCATTGGATGCCGTTAGGATACCGAGCCGGACTTTTTTTAGATCAACTACCGCTTTCATTAAAACAATTAAAAAAATATGCTTCAACCAATCAAATTTTGATGTTGTCTGGAAGTGGTTCTACTCCTCCTCAACCGGAATTAGTAGATACGATAAATGATTGGAATAGAAAGATAAATGTAAAAAATGGGAATTCGAAAAAGGAATACAAAATGATAATGTCATCTCCACTTCAATATTTTAACAATTTAGAGAAACAAAATATTAGATTTAAAATAAGGAAAGGAGAGATGTATTCTGGAAAGTATTCTGCGGTCTATCCTGATTGTACCTCTACGCGAATGTGGCTAAAACAAGGAATGAAAGAATTTGAAAATAGTATTTTATTACTTGAAAGGTTAGATGCGATAGCATGGCTAATGAAGATACATGATGAAAATATTTCAGACCAGCTTCACAAGTATTGGAAAAAAATACTCTTTATTGCGATGCATGATGTATTACCAGGAACAGGAGTTGACGAAATCTATAACGAGGTAAGAGAAATATTTGAGAATGAAAGAAAAAGTATAGGGAGATCTATTCATGACTATTTAAAGAAAATTTCTTTAATGGCTGATTTCGATAATGATATTTTTATTTTTAATCCTCTTTCCTGGAAAGTGACAAACTGGATAGAAATAATTCTAGAATTTGATGAAGGTGAAATTAAAGGTATAAGCTGCCTAAAAGACGAAGATCAAATTGTAGATGTAGAAATTTTAGATTATTCATTATTCCAGGATAATTCCCTTCAAAAAATACATCTCGGTTGTATAATTTCAGTTCCTCCTTTGGGATTTAAAACATTAGATATAGTCAAATCAGACACTATAGATGGAAACACCATAATTGCACATGATACAAATTTTAAAAATAAAGAATATGAAATTGAAGTAAATAGAGAAAACGCAATTATTACAATTTTTAAATCTATCAAAAATAATAAAAAATTATACTATTGTACTGGGAATGAAATAATATTAGATGAAGAAATAGGTGATCTCTATTATCATAGAGAAAATCTGAAACTATTGAAATCAGAAACCGGAGATGGAATAAAATATGGAATATTTAAACCAGAAAAATATGAAGTTATTCATGGAAAACTAAAATCGCATATAAAATTTAAGAGCAAATATTTTGCCTTAAGATGGCCATATAGATTTACTGAAAAATTCAAGCCAATGATGTATAGACATGACTTTATAGATATTGAAAAAGAAATAATAGTTTACAAGAATTTAAATAGAATCGATTTTGTAACTCACATATTTAATAAACATCCTCATTCGAGACTTAGGGTAAAATTCCAAACCCAAGGTAAAGCTAAAACTTATTGGTCTGGAACTCAATTTGGAGCAATTGAAAGAAAAACGGATCTTTATTATCAAAAAGATAAAGGTAAATGGTTTGAAAAACCTTCAGGAGTATTTCCATCTTTTGAATGGATTGACTACGCTACAAAAATAAATTCTAATAAAAGTTTAGGAATAGGTCTCTTACATCAGGGGCTACCATCGCACGAAATAAGAGATGGGTCTTTATATCTTACTTTACTACGTAGCATAGTTTTACTTTCTTCTGATGGAATAATGGGACCTTGTATACCAACACCTGATGCTGCAGAGATGAAACCATATACTTTTAGATATTCAATTTTACCTCATGAAAATGATTGGATGGAAGATCTAATTTATCAACAAGGATCGGAGATAACTATGCCTTTAATAGCATATCAGATAAAGAAAAATAATAATAAAAAAAATGCTTCTGAAAATAAATTCAAAGATATAAAAAGATTGAATAATATTCAATCTTTTCTTGAAATATCCAAAAGTAACATAGTAATGAGTACAATGAAGTTAAGCGATGATAAAAAAGGAATTACTTTAAGAATTTATGAAACAGAGGGAAAAAAAACCTTCACAAAAATAAAATTCGCCTCCAAAATAAAGAATGTAAAATTAATTGATTTTATGGAAAATGAAATCCAAGAAATTAAAACTATAGAAAAAAACGAAATAACTATTTTGGCAAATCC
>DATFCH010000214.1:0-6837 GCA_035253345.1 Nitrososphaeraceae archaeon | reverse complement strand
CTATTTGTTAAAGATACTATTCAAATTATATTAAAAAATTCAGGAAAGAAAGATTTTGAAAAAAAGTATTAACGACAATATTTTAATAATATTATTGATACTAGCAATTATTTTTTTTACTCTATCTTATTTTAATTCTTCATTGGCAATAAATGACGGTAATAAAGATAGAGAATTTGATTATATTTTTGATCCTACAGATTATATTGGATCTGAAGAAAAAAGTAAAGATACGAATGATTCGCTAAATGAAGAGAATAATGACTCTAAAAATATTATAAATGAAAAAAGAGAGAATGAGCCTTCTATAAATACTGGTTCTAATTTAGCCGAGAAATTAGATGATGAAAATTCTAGGTACAACTTTATAGCAACTGGAGATTGGTACTGTAATGAAGAAACAAAGAAAACAATCAATAATATTCTTACCCGACAACCTGAACTGATTATTACTACTGGCGATCAGGTAAAAGAATCTCCATCAGCTGCTTGTTGGATCAAAATGTCAGAACCAATAAAAGATAAAATGAAAATTGCAATAGGCAATCATGATGCTGAATTTGCAAATATATACAAACAAATAGTTAATTATCATCAGTTAAAAAGTCCATATTATTCTCATGACTTTAAGAATATTCATTTTTTAAGTATGTCAACAGAACATCCTTTTGAAATAGGAAGCAAACAATACGAATTTATCAAAAATGATCTAGAAAAAACTTCAAATAACTCTAGTATTGACTGGATTGTGGTACATCATCATAAACCATTGTATTCCACTAGTCAGGATAAGTTAGAGGCAGAACAGTTACGTGACACATATCAACAGCTCTTTCAACAATATGATGTGGACTTAGTAATTTCAAGTCATAATCAATATTATGAGAGAACATATCCAATTTTATATAATGAACAATACGAAAAAAACACAAATAAAAAAGTGGAGCCAAAACCAATAGTTACGAATCATTCAATAAACGAATATTCAGACAAAGATGGAATAATATTTTTAACAGTAGGAACAGCTGGAGACGAATTAGATCCTGTTAAGGAAAAACATAGATATTATGTCATTCAAGATAGTAAATTTGGTTTCTTAAATGTGAATTTAGAAAATAATGGAAAGACATTAGTAGGACAATTTCATACCAACACAGGCCAAATAATAGATCAATTTAGACTAAATAAATCCTAAGTATTATTTAGTACAATTGTATTTTGAACAATCTATTAGCTATTTGTATTAATATTTAATTTTAGAACCATTGAAAAAACCATATTTATAAATTATTTAGTATAAACCATTATCTTAGTAAGACCTAATAAATAATATTTTATATGACTAGATTTTTGAGTTTTATATTATCATATTACAATTTTAAGATTTGAAGTATGTCTTTTTACTGTTTTTATTTATACAATATTTCAGTTAAAAGTTTATATCTATTTTGTATCACCCTCTTTACAAAAATCGAAAAAATTTTCAGTACAATCATTTTTATAAAATATTATATTCATAAAAAGGAAAATATAATCAAGTTTCTTAATAAAGATCACAAAGATGAGAACTAAATCCTTTCGAGCTGCAATTGTTCAAATGAAATCTTCAAGCAACAAGCAAGAGAATTTAAAAACTTCAATAAAATATATCAAAGAGGCAGCAGATCAACAAGTAGATTATATTTTTTTCCCTGAATTTCAGATGGCATTTTCATCGAATAACCAAACAGTAGATGAACTTTATACTATAGCTGAAACATTACCTAGTAGTAACTTTATAAAAAAATTAAGTCGTTATTCAAAGAAATACAATATAGGAATAATAGGAACAATTTTTGAAAAACATGATGAAAAAAAAGTTAAAAAGGTTTTTGATACTGCTTTTAGTACTGATAAAAATGGAAAAGTTGTTTCAATTTATAGGAAATTACATCTTTATGATGCATTTGGTTTTAAAGAATCTTCTAAATTCAACAAAGGAAATGAAATCCCTAATCCGATTATAACAGATGTAGGTAAAATCGGTTTAATGATATGCTACGATATAAGATTTCCTGAATTATCCCGAATACTTTCGATTAATGGATCAGACATAATAGCAATACCATCTGGATGGGTACACGGGATTATGAAGGAAGAACACTGGATTACTATGCTTAAAGCTAGAGCAATTGAAAATGGAGTCTACGTAATTGCCCCTAATCAGGTTGGAAATATATTTTGTGGACGAAGTATGATAATTGATCCTTTAGGATCTATTCTTACAGATCTAGGGGATAAAATTGGCTTTGAAATTGTAGATATCCACAGGAAGCGACTAGATGAGGTTAGGAAAATCCTGCCTCTATTAAAAAATAGGCGTAGCGATATTTATAATCTTAATTTTTGATTTTATTTTTTGAGGGACAATTAATATTTATACAACAATTCTTACCATATCTATTGGATGGATAAAAAATATTTATTATTGGCCAACTACACTCTTGACACGTTTTATTTGTATTTTTAATTAATCCTTTTTGTGGTATTGGAGCTGTAGCTGTACATCCTATAGAGAAATAATTAGAACATGAAATAAAGCGCTTTCGAGTTTTCTTAGATCTTATAATTTGAAATCTTCCTTTTTTACAAATTGGACATAAACCTATCATTATTAGATCTTTTTTTTGTGTCTGTTGATTATCAATATCAATATCTGGAATATGATCTATTTTTTGAAGATTATCCATAGACTCTATTAAATTAGAGATAATATTATTTAATATGTCAATTCTATCTATAACTCCCATTTCAATATCTGCCAAATACCGCTCTAAAGTTCTAGTCAATTCAGTAGAAATTATGTTAGGAAGATTTTTTTCCATAAAATTTATTAGATATATACCTAATTCAGACGACCTTAAAATATTTTCTTTGGTAGATTTAGTTACATAATTTCTCTTTATCAATATTTCTATAATATTTCCTCTTGTGGATTTAGTTCCTATCTCTTCTTTTTCCATTTTAGATAATAAAGAGGAATAATTGAAAAAATTAGGAGGTTCGGTAAATTTTGATTCCAGGATAATATCTATGTTCATTAATTTATCACCTATTTTAATATCTGAATAGTCAGTATGATCTTTTTTTAAATAATAAAAAGGATTATAAAATTCAATCCATCCCTTTGAAACAATATTTTTTTCTTCTAGATAAAATGGAAATGTCTGATCTACCAAAATTTTTATTCTAAGTTTATTAAAAACCGCAGCTTCACCAAATGTCGCAAAAAATCTCTTGATGATGAGATCAAAAAGTTTTGTTTCACCAGAATTTAAATTAACAGGTTTTAAACCTGTTGGATAAATAGCAGGATGAGCAGGGTCATCTTTATTACCATTATGTGGATAAAGTTTAGCTCTATTTAGTAAAATATTAGAATAACCCTCATATATTATTGATATTTTACTTAAACGATTTAAAATTTTTCGATAGTTAATTGAAGGTGGAAGAATCTGACTATTTGTTCTTGGATATGAAATTAAAGCTTTTAGGTACAGATTCTCAGCAATTGAAAGAGTATAAGTTGGAGAAAATTTGAATAACCTAAAAGATTCTTTTTGAAGATCTCCAAGATTAAACGGAGGGAATGGCTGGAGATATTCGGTATATTGATTTATACTGCTTACAATACCAATCTTGTCACGACATTCATTTATAACAAAATTTGCTTCTTTTAGTGTATCTATTGGATTCTTATCAAAGGAACAAATTAAAACTTTATTATCCTTTTTAAAATGATCATTTATATTCCAAAATGGAAGTGGAATAAAGTAATTTATTTGCATATCCCTATCGACTATAAATTTTAATGTGGGAGTTTGTACTCTTCCAACGGTTAAATAAGAGTGCCTATTCTTAATTTTTATGACACTGGATATAGCCATAGAAAAATTTATTCCGTATATATAATCTAATAAATGCCTAAACATGCCAGCATAAGCCATATTTCTATTGATTTTTTCCAATTGTTCAAAAGATTTGGATATATCATCAGGAGCTAAAGTAGACAACTTTGCTCGTTGAGAACTGCTATATGCTTTTTTACATATCAACTCTAAGATATTATATCCAATTAATTCACCTTCTTGGTCATAATCACATGCATGAATATAATTATTAGCATTCTTCGAAAAATTACTTATTAAATTTATAATACTTTTAGTATTGTTATTATTAAATGGTTTAGATATAGGTGACCAATATAAATCAAATATAGGAAAAATCTTTCCACGATTATTAGGATTGTGTAAACCATATAGATGTCCCTTAGAAGATAGAATTACATAACGTAAGTTATTTTTAGATAATACATCAAAAACGATAGTATTATGAATTTTAATTCTTTTAATTTCAGATGTCCCTAATGTAATAGCAATTTTATTTGCAACATTTGGTTTTTCACATATTACAATGGTATATTTTTTGGTGTTTGATTCTAAATTCAAATTATGAATGTTAGACTGCATTCATTATCCTATATTTACTTTAAGTACTTTTAAATTCAATTACTGTAGATAGTTGATTAAGATTTAATAGAAAATAATATCAGAAAAGATATAAACAATATTTAATTCAATGTGACTATGCGCATAACAGTTTCAGCAATAAAAGCGGATATTGGAGCGATTGGCGGACATACCAGACCTAGCGATGAATTACTAGATGCTGTTAAAAATTTTATTGGCAAAAAAAGTAAGGATCTCATCCTTGATCATTACATTGGATACAGTGGAGACGATATTCATATTATCATGACACACAAGCTTGGTAAAGATAACGAAAAAATTCATAAATTAGCATGGGAAGCATTTAGTGAAGGAACAAAAATAGCTAAAAAACAGGGTTTGTATGGTGCTGGACAAGATTTGTTAAAAGATTCCTTTTCTGGAAATGTTAGAGGAATGGGTCCAGGCGTAGCAGAAATAGAAATGGAAGAAAGACCAAGTGAAGTTTACTGTATTTTTGCTGCAGACAAAACAGAACCTGGAGCATTTAACTATCCGTTTTGGAGGATGTTTGTAGATGCAGGAAGCAGTACAGGTCTTTTAATAAACGAAAAATTGGCAGCTGGAGTAACTTTTAAAATTATGGATGTAATGACTGGTAACATTGCGGATTTAAAAATGTGGGAAGATAAACCAGAATTAGAAGCTGCCTTAATGTATCCAGGTAGGTATGTTGTACATTCAGTATACTCTTCAGAAGGCGATCAAATTCTTTCAGCATCTACCGATAGATTACACAATATAGCTGGCACATATGTTGGTAAAGATGATCCAATTGCGATAGTAAGAACTCAAAAGGATTTTCCAGCAACTGAAGAGGTAGGTAGCGCATTTAATAATCCGCATTATGTAGCAGGAGATACACGAGGTAGTCACCATATGCCATTAATGCCAGTAAAGCTGAATTCACCTGCAAGTATTAATTATTCAATACCTATTGTAGCCTGCTTAGTTTTTAGTATGCATGAAGGTAAATTAACAGGTCCGCTTGATGGATTCGCATCAGTTGACTGGGATTTGCAAAGAATGTGGGCATCAGAAAGAGCGATGATCATGAGAAATCAAGGTTTCATCCATCCAGCAACATTAGTACCAGATGAATTAGAATATAACAAGGGATACGAGGCAAGAATGAGTAAATTGAAAGAGAAATTCACCTCAGATGATAGCAACAATGAACAAAGAAACGATCAAATGAAAACAAGAAAAAAGAATTCTGTAACCTGAATTGAATGATAATATTAAATTGAAGGGGCCGATAATAATTAATTGTAAGAATTACATAGAGATTGCAGGTAAAGGAATTGTTAAATTAGCAGAAATTGCTCAGGAGATTTCAGAAAAATACAAAATAGAAATAATAATAGCGCCTCCTCAAAATTCTTTGTTTTATCTATCACAATTCATTAATATTCCTCTAATATGTCAACATATAGACTCCGAAAATGTTGGCCCTACTACAGGTTTTGTTATTCCTGAACTTGCGAGGTCCTATGGAGCATCAGGATCCTTATTAAACCATAGCGAACATAGAATTGAACACAAAGTTATCGAAAAAGCTATTGAATGCTTGAAACAACTGAAAATGCTTTCAATTGTTTGTGCATCTACATCAGGAGAGGTAGGCGAATTATCCAGATTTAATCCAGATATGATTGCGATTGAACCACCTGAGTTAATAGGTACTGGAAAAGCAGTTAGTAAAGTCAATCCCTCAATCATTACTGAATCAGTTATGGAAGCAAAGAATTCTTCTAAAAATGTAAAAGTGATTTGTGGAGCTGGAATTATGGATAAGACAGATATTCAGAGTGCAATAAAATTAGGATCAGAAGGAATTCTTCTTGCTAGCGGATTAATCAAAGCAAAATCGTGGGAAAATAAACTAGTAGACCTTGCTGAAGGTTTTGAATAACAATATAAAAGAACATCGATTTATTTGCAATAGAATTCGATTTATAAAAAATTATGCCCCTACTCTTTTCATTTTTGATCCACAACGGGGACATGATACTTGATTATGTTTAGCTCCGCAATTCATACAATAATAGTTTACAGAACTGTTCCCAAACATGGTTGCGCTTGATAACCCTAGTTTTTTAAATTGTCTTTGTCGGATGTAAAAACTCAAGAGGAGAAAAACACCGATGATAATTGGTAAGGAGTATGGAAATGGTACTATAAGAGAAATGGCAATACTAATTGCAAGAGATATTCCTAGCCATAGTGCTTGGTTTAGTATAAAGTTTTTATTATTAAAATCACTCATACATTTATTTTATATCCTTTA
>DATFCH010000213.1:0-2520 GCA_035253345.1 Nitrososphaeraceae archaeon | reverse complement strand
TCAACAGTCAATATTTTTGTAGAAGACAAAATTAGAAAGTAATTTTAGACTATTATACATCCATAACGTATTATAGGAAATAATATATAAAATTTTATTTGTTCTTAATTTTCCTTCTGAACAGTATTTAATCCATTTAAGATTGTTATTTTGAACTTTGAAAGTTACTAAAAAATTTGGATTAATTTCTTTATAGTGGCAACTTTATTACCCATGAATTCAATGGATAGGGAGAGATTTGAACTCTCGATCACCTGTGTGTGAGACAGGTATCATAACCAGACTAGACTACCTATCCTCATCATACATACAAAAAACAAGTATTTTATTTTATTTCTTCCATAAAAATAAAAATAATAGAAACTATGTTCCTTCGCTAAACCCCTCCAGATATTCCTTTTGTTCAGGAGATAAAACATCAATTTTTACATTCATTGATTCTAATTTAGCTAATGCTATTTCCTTATCTTGATTTTTATCGATATTGTATACTATTGGTTTTAATCCTTTGCCATCTGAAGCTAGTCGAAGAACTGATAAAAATTGATTGGCAAAGCTCATATCCATAACTTCAGAGGGATGTCCTTCAGCAGCAGCAAGATTTACAAGTCTTCCCTCGCCGATAAGATAGACTTTTTTATTTTGAGATAATTCATATTTCATTGTATGATCGTTTATTGGATTTTTTGTGCTAGCATTCTTTTCCAATGCTTCAACAGCAATTTCAACATTGAAGTGTCCAGCATTTGCGAGGATTGCTCCATCTTTCATAGTAGATATATGATCAAATGAAATAACATCTTTACATCCTGTAGTAGTTATGAAAATGTCACCCTTAGTTGCAGCATCTCCCATATATGTTACTGTATAACCATCTAATTTGGCTTTCAAAGCTGAAATAGGATCTATCTCTGTAACGATAACATTTGCACCAAGACCTGATGCTCGTCTTGCTATCCCTTTACCTACATGACCATAACCTGCAACAACCACATTTTTTCCAGCAATCATTACATTGGTAGCACGAATAATCCCATCTAGTGCAGATTGTCCAGTACCATAGACATTATCAAAATCATGTTTAGTTTCCGCATCATTTACTGCTACAATAGGATACAATAGTTTTCCGGATTTTTCCATTGCACGCAATCTAATTACTCCTGTTGTAGTCTCTTCTGTTCCCCCATAGAGATTTTGGTGGTTAGAAGAATTTGAAGATAGAGAATTATGAATTTCAACAGTAAGATCTGCTCCATCATCTATTGTAATATTTGGACCTAGATCCATAGTAGAATGAATATCTGAATAATATTCTTCTTTTGATACTCCTCTGCTAGCAAAAATACCAATTTCTTCATCTCTAGCTAGAGATGCTGCAACATCATCTTGAGTACTTAGAGGATTACAACCACACCAAGCAAGTTCTGCACCTGCAGCTTTAAGAGTTCGTACTAGTACTCCTGTCTCTTTGGTAACGTGCAAACAACCACCTACTTTAATTCCCTGTAGTGGTTTAGAAGCCTCATATTTTTTTCTTAATGCATTAAGGACTGGCATATGAGATTCTGCCCAATCTATTCTATTTTTACCACTATTTGCTAGTGCAATATCTTTAACTCTATATTTCATACGCAGAAAGAGAGAGATGTGTTATATATAATACTATAAGTAGTAGAATAGGAATTAAAGAGAAAAATAATTTGATTTAGTTATTTACACCTTAGCGAGCTTTTGGGGTGGTGTTTAGACGAAAAATTTTATCTCCTATTATAAAAAAGTTAATGGATGAAGTCTGGAATTCCGGTTGTAAGGATAAAAAAATCCGGTATCTCAGTTTGTGCTTGTAGTAGTTGCAATAGTTGTTGTTGCAATTCTTGTGCTTGTATGTCTGTCTGTCTCTCGTGCAGGTATCACATTGTGTGCTTGTATGTCTATAAGAAAGAATTTTTTCTGTAGTGATAATGTTTGGAATGATTGAGTTCTAGCGTTTTACTGCTGCATTATTTAGACAAGCACGAAAAACAGCTTCTAAATCTCCATTAGTAAAAGATTTTGGAATCCAGGTATAGGATTAGCATCATCACAAACAGTAAAAATTATCACCAGTTTGTTATATCAAATCGTCGACAGGATTTACTGCTGTATAAAAATAACCAGCAATAAATAGCGCAAAACCTGCACACTTTAGACATTGAGCTTGAGGTCTTACTGGTATATTGAAAAAAATGCTATTTATCTAAATGTACTCAGGTTAATAAAAAGAATAGTTTTACATTTAATATTATTTAATGGCCAAAATTTATTTATATGAATTGCTTAGTTTGATTAGGTCAAAATAAATAAGTTGAATCAAATAGTATCCTAATATTTTTATTGATTTTATTATTATTCTATATTTCAATAATATAAAAATAAGATATAGAGATAAGACATATATTAATTTATATGGTAAGTAAACAAATAAATAAATAAATTAAACAGTAATGTTATTTTTATTAGAAACATAAATATATTTCTTCT
>DATFCH010000212.1:0-5248 GCA_035253345.1 Nitrososphaeraceae archaeon | reverse complement strand
TCCGTATCTACATAATAATGATAGATATGAAAGATAGGTTTCCAAATTAATTTTCTTAAATACAAATAATATAAACTCCCTAGTTAGAGTGGCTCCTAACTCTCTCGAAATAATCTCAATTTTTTCATCATCTATTGATTCAAGAAAAGCACATAACCCACTTGGACTAAGACTAATGGTGGCATATCGTTCTCTAAATCTGTCCCATTCGGAATATTTTGTCATAATAGATGATATTAGTGCATTAACGCTGATTCTCTTGAGTTTAGCATCTCTTTGAAGTACATCTTCTAATTCTTTTGTAATTCGGATAGTGCGAAGAAGAGTTTTTTTGCCGGTAACCAAATTAATTCTATGGATCTAATATTATCTTAAAGTATAAACATTCCATTATTATGTTATATTTTACTATCCATAAAAAACTGCAATCTCTTTTTTTTGTCATTAATTATAGTTTTACAGGTGTTTTTTTGATATTTTCTATAACCATTATCTTATATAGTATACAATAGACCTAGGAAGAAAATATCATAAGAAATCTTCTGACGTCAATTTAAGGTTTAATTCTTAAATATCGTTAGTTGTTGACTTTATTTACTTTCCGAAGGCATAGCGAGTCTTTTTAGCAAGTATAGTCGATTAGATTTTCTCTTATCATTATCATTAATCCATCAGTATACTAAAAAATTATAATAATATACAACAAATTTTTCTTATTGCCAATCATCTATAACATACATATCTGATCTATTGTAACCTGATTTATTATTTCTTAGCATAATAATTCCTGTCATATAAGAACGAAAACCTTTCAAAAACATTTTGCGGTAGGCATTGTAACGCGATGTATTAATTCCAGCTATAAGATGTGTCATTTCTTTTTCTGCTGCAAAGGCTTCACATGCCTCCAGCAATCTCTCAAAATAATTTTCAGCATTAGGTCCTGGTTTAACTGCACCAAATTTAACATAGCATTTATTACTGCCAGCTTCCGATCCAGGACCTACATGACATACTGCTAGCCCTATTGGTGTTATGTTAATACTACTATTGTTATCGTCATGGTTTTGCCACAATAATACTGTATCCCCGAGTTCTTGTTTGTAAACAGAAAGAATTTCAATACTCAAATCTAATCCATTATAGATAGTATTAGTTAATCTGCGACAGACATTTAGAAATTTGATCTGTTCTTGTTGGTATTGTTTAATATCGCCTATCATTTTCTTATTAAATAATAAAGAGAATTTAGACCATTTTAAATTATACTTATTATTATTATAATTATGCTTTACAACTTTGGACATAATTACTGTAAGAAAATATGGCCAAAAATTAAATTTTTGATATAAATCTATATGTTTTAGACTGTTTGCATATGTAAACAGTCCTGCGTATTTAGTATTCCATTTGTCAAATAATTTCATTGTTGTTTCAATTAGCTTTTGAGCTATCCCCTGGTTCCAATATTCTGGGTGTATGGTTAGAGGCCCAAAGAATCCAACACTACCCCAGTTAGTTGTAATATTAGATCCCACAAGCTTTCCGTCAACCTCAGCCGCATATGCGCCAGATGGATTTGCATGAAAGCGACTCTTGATATAATCTGCATCTTTAGCATAAGTCATAGGGTCTGTAAGGCCTAGAAAAGTCCCAAAAGCAAGTCGAAATATATGATCAGCTTGTTGAAGATCACTATCTGCAAGTGGACGAATACAGATTTCCATTACTACTCTATTTTTTTAATATTAATATACTTAGACTTTCTTCATTTTACTGCCAAATTTTTTTAAAGTACAATATTGTTTGTAATTGCCTATTAACAGAATATACTCAAAGGCTTGTAAAATATATAGATGAAATAGTAATATTAGCTGAAAACATTACTGGCTTGTAAATGTGTTTTCTAAATCTAAAGCAAATAATAAAATGTAAATTTTAAATTTATCCTATGGTTGTAGAGGATTTGGCTTTTAGTTGAGACTATATCTTGAAAAAATGTTAAATGATTTGAAAACCATTTGTGTAGTCTAACTAAATTTAGCTACCAATTTTTAGTTTCTTAAACTATATTAATTTGCTACACAGAGTCCCCAAGGATGTTGTAAAAGATATTCTTTAGGCCAAGTGATATCAAGTGCTCTCCAAGAAACACCAGAATCAGTAGAATTAAATATTCCATGATTGTTGAGAGCAAAAAATTCTCCACTGTTAAAAGGATTCGAAGCAAAGATTGTGATTATTGTTCCTTTTGGTTCAGGAAGACCCTTTGAAACAACCTTCCAGCTTTCACCATCTACCGATTTCCTATATACAAATGACTCTGCATTTTTAATATAATGTGCTTGTTGAGCAGATAGCGAAGCCGATACAATCACATTTTGGGGATTAGTAGAGTCTACAGCAAGGCCATCAAGATAATAATGTTTGAGTCCTTCGGTTGGCTTGTTCCAGGATTCTCCATAGTCAAAACTTTCAAAATAGCCGTCACCTGCAGCAGAATATAGTCTTTTTGGGGCGTTCTTGTGAGTAGCCAAAGTGTGAGTATCGTATGGACCTTGTTTCATTCGGTCTATCCAAGTTCTCCCACCATCACGACTATGAACTAGAGCTCCTGCTTCTATGGCAACAAAAATATAATCAGAATTGTTTACATCTGGCTCTATCCAACAAACATGATGAGTCCAAGGTCTAGGAGGAAAGCTCCATGTTTTAGAAGATTCTAACTTGTTGAATTCTCTCATTATTTCCCATGATTCGCCTCCGTCACTTGATACACATAATGTACTTGGCTCAGTTCCAACGTATACTTTACTGCTACCTCTATCATCTCCTTCTTTTAATGGAGTAATTGAAACAGACATTATATTGGAATTAGAGATTTCATTTTTTCCAATACTATTCCAAGTCAGTCCATTATCATCAGTTTTCCACAAACCCTCTCCAAATGTTCCACAATATGCTCTATTTGGAATCCTATGATCAAATGCTATACATTGTGGATGAGTTCCTTTTAAATTCTCGTGAATCCTCCATCCGGTTTTTGAAGATTCAAGAACCAAGACAGAGTTTTGCATTGCAGCTAGGAGTGTAGTCATTGAAAGAAGTGACAACCTATTTTTATAAAAATATTATTTATGATGATATACCTTTAACTACAGCAGATACAAATCTGCGAGCTATCAAGCCATCAGAATCAAGATTTGGATTGAATATAGTAATATCCATTCCAATACTGCGACCTGTGGCAACTATGATTTTCAACACCTCCCTGAGTTCATAGAAACTTAAACCACCATTTAGACGATAATCTACTGCTGGCATGATTGCATCATCTAATACATCAGCATCGAGATGGATCCAAAATCCAGAAAGTTCATCATTCAAAATCTTTTTGATAGCCTCTGATGCAGCAATTCTAATTCCTTGTGGCTTTACATATGCAAGATCAAATGAATTGATGTTGGTATTTCTAACATCTTGACTTCCAAAACTTGCTGCTTGTTCTCTATCACGGTATCCAAAGAGAATTATGTCTTCATCACGGACAAGTGGTTTAAGATTATCGATATTAGTCAAAATGTCTGGACCTCGACCGGATACAATTGCAAGATCCATATCCGCAACCTCTCCTGTTAAAGAAGCTTCTGGCTGATAAAAATCGGCATGACCGTCTATAAAGAATAATCCATATCTTCCCAGACGCCTTAGAGCTAGAAGATTTCCAATCAAGAGGCTACAGTCACCTCCTAAGACTATTGGATATCGTCTGCTACGAATAACATAAGAGACCATATCTGCAAGTTGTATTGAAAATATTTTGATAGAGTGAGGATTTTTTAAAAGTGTTACTTTGTCTCGATCTGAATTATAAGGCAAAGGAGAAGAAACTCTTCCTGCATAATCAGCATGCAATTTTTCAATTAGGCCTGCTGCCTTCAGCGCATCTGGTAGAAGTTCTACTCCTATTGGCCGTAATCCCAGAATTGAAGGAGCATCTATAATTGTAAATTGTGGTGACAATATGATTTTTCTATGAATAAATAAGAAGTTTATATAATTATAGTTAGTTCTTATACAATAGCTATATCTCTTAATTCATAACTGTGATGTACTTCCTCTTTTTGGTCTTCTTTGATGAATTGCAACTAACTAACTAACTAAACTTTTACTCCCTTACATGTTTAAAAACTATTCTTGTAAAAATGGTCATGGAAAAATTGAACATAACAGAAAAGGGAGTAGCAAAAGAAATCGGTAACCAAATCGAGATGATACATTTCTGAGTACCAAAAAAGAATCATGACGCCATGATATTATTCTGTAAACAATTTAATGATATTTTTAAAAAATATGGGATTCTACACTGGGAAAATTTTTAATCTTAGTAAAACAGATAACATGGAAGGATTTACTAACATATCCCACGCTGTTTCTGCCGATCCCAATGAGGAAGAAGTATGGGTAGAATTATTATCATATAGAGATAAGAAACATAAAGATGAAGTCATGGAAAAAATGAAAAATGATAAAAATTGTGAACAAGGTTATCGACAGTTTCTAGATCTACTTACACCTGGGTCCAAGGTCATTTATGGGGATTTCGGTCGCGTGAAAGATCTAGGCTTTTTATAAGTGATAGAAATATAGATGATGAGGTAAAAATGAAAAGTTATATGAATATAAATGATAAACCTCTCCAAGAAATAGCAAGAATCGTCGTAGTGTAATGATCTTTAACTAACGTAGAACTTTATATTGATAAATTATACATATTATAAAATTTTTCTACCATTCATCATTTGTTTTTGTTCTGTAGTTTCTTAGGAATATGTCTTCGGTTACTGTTACGGCCCAAAATGTTATTGGTGCTAGCAGGGAGAAAAAATAAACTTATACACATTATAAAACCAATGATCGTTTCTTTTTCAGGCAATCTTGTAGCATTTATGCGTCTGCGCAATTCGATAAGTTCCTCTTCTGGAAATTTACATGAAAAGGATGAATATATGAGTTTTTCAGATTGTTCATATTATTAGTTAGATTCTTGTTATTAGAGATATTCCCACGTAATACTGGTGATGTTCCTTGGGTTAATGCTGATGTTTCTCGAAAAGTCTTAAGTATATTCGATATGCCAAAGTATATTCGATATACCAAAATTCCCACCCCAAGAGATAACGTTCCTGCTCCTAAAAGTTTCAGAAATTCCCACCTTGAAAATTTTTTATCTTTCAAGCTGTCTTGT
>DATFCH010000211.1:0-3563 GCA_035253345.1 Nitrososphaeraceae archaeon | reverse complement strand
AAATCAGAATTATGAATCAATAATTGCTTCAAATGAGACAATGGTACGTTCGCTGAGAAATTTGGAAAATTTGGGATTTAATGCTATTGATATCAACAAATTAGATATAGCATTTTCAACATTCTCTAATAAACTTGGTTTAAACAAAGAGGAAATTAAAATTCGATTCTTTAGATATGTTGATCGTTTGCCCGACCTTACATCTCTTGAACAAGATATTTCTAAAAAGACAGATGACATTTCAAGCTTGAATGCGGAAATCTCTTATGGAAGAATGAAAATCATGGAATCACAACCAGTTGTATTTTCTATTTTACAAAAATTGGTAAATGGTGGATTAGATGAGCATAATATACTATTAGCTTTCAATATATTTAAAAAAGATATGTGTAGTACTATTCCTTCTATACTGATTAACATAAGTTCGCTAATCTACTGTTCTCATCAGATACTTTACAATATCCAAGTTGAATCTTGTAGTTCTGTAATAACAACAAATATTGTATTTTAGATCGTCAAACAAGGGATAATAAGCAGAAAGTATATTGTACTTACCCTGTCTCCAGCATTCCTCTACTGCATTGAATTCTGGAGATCCAACAGGAAAATATTCTAATCTGATTGTATCTCTATTTTCAGCAAGGAACGTCCTGGTAATTTTAGAACAATGAGGAGTTGCTCTATCAACAAATAGGATACATTTACCAAATCTTTTCTGTATCTGTTTTAGATAATCAATGAATGTATCGCTGTTAAATTTATCATATTGTTTGAATAACTGTTTACCTTCAAGAGATAGACAACCAAATACTATTGTTTTCCTTCTCGATCCAGTAACTGTAACTATTGGTCTTTTATCTGCAGAAATCCATTTCTTTCTTCTAACTACACAATCATAAACAAATATTGATTCATCCTGTACAATTACATTCCAATCCGTTTTTAACTTGGATAGAATCTGTTTCACTCTTTTTTGAATTTCCTTTTCTCTTTTACTGATGCAGTATTTACAAATCTTTTTTGTGGTACTTTAGACTTTAAACCCCACTTGTGTAGCAATCTGTAAATATGTACTTCATGATACCTTACTCCAGTTTTCTTGTAAATAAGATCCATTACCTGTCTGAAATTCCATCCAGTGTTACTGTCTACTAATTCATTTTTTATTTGTATCATGACGTCTTCTGGTACATCTGGAGGTCTACCACTTCTTTCCTTATCTTTCAATCCATTCAATCCCTCCTTGTCAAATCTATGTAACCATTTGTAAGCCCACCATCTTGATCTATTTAATTCATTTTCTGCTACTGATGCTGCTTCTTGTTTGTCTATTTTGACACGTCTTACAAGGAGTATTCTTTCCTTTACATTGCTGTCTTTTTCTTTCTTGTATGCATTATTTAGAACAATATTGCTAAACACATATAGTAAAACTGACTATATATTAGGAAGCTAAATAGGTTGTGATAAAAATAATTAGATAATAGTATGAATTTATGTTAGTTGGTATATATATGAAAAAAGGATTTGTAACTTATTATTGAAATTAAATATATAAAATGATAATATTTAAGAAAAATAATAAAATAATAATAATAACAACAATATTTTGATTATGTCTCAATTTGTTTTAAAAAACAAAATTTATTCTCACTAATGAGAATAATTATTCTATAATTAAACAATTATAAAATTGATAGAATCTCATATTTAAGTATATATTTTATTTATTTTAAATGCGTAAAGATGTGGACATACTTTTTCATTTATTATTATCGTTTCTTATAATAACTATCATATTAAATTTTGAAGGATCTCTTATAACCAATGTTAAGGGACAATCAGAAGAAGTAGAAAAAGATGAAAATTCTGTTATAATTCATGATCCTAAATTAAAAGCAAAACTTGTCGTTTCTGGTTTAGATTTTCCGACAAATATGGCTTTTATTGGAAAAGATGACTTTTTGATTTTAGAGAAAGAAACAGGATTAGTAAAGCGAGTTGTAGGCGGCGAAATTACTGAACCTTTATTACAGCTGCCCGTAAGTGGGAGAGATGAAAGAGGTTTACTAGGAATTGATGTAGATAAAACATATTCTAATGGAATGTATTTTACATATGTTTTTCTATCTTTTGTTGAATGTGAAAGTAAGGATTTATGTGAAAATAAGGTAGTTCGATTTTTGTTAGATTATAATAGTAATAAATTGATATATCCCCAAGAACTCTTTTCTGTAAAATCCTTTCCTGATGATTCACACATGGGAGGAGTTCTTAAAGTAGGTCCTGATAAAAATATTTATCTTACTGTCGGTGATTTCCACGGTACGGATTTTACTCCTATTTATAAAACAAAAGCCCAAAATTTCATAAAAGGAGATCCCCCTGATGGAAGAGGAGGTATTTTGAGATTCACTCAAGATGGCGATCCAGTATCTAATGGAATTCTTGGATATGAATATCCGCTAAATCTCTATTTTGCCTATGGGATAAGGAATAGCTTTGGAATAAATTTTGATCCTTTAACAGGATATTTATGGGATACTGAGAACGGACCTGATTATGGTGATGAAATCAATTTAGTCAAGCCTGGATTTAATAGCGGAGCTTTAAAGGTTTTTGGTAAATATAATAGTAATCCGGATCCCGCTTTTTTTATAATCGTAGGGTTGGACATCGAAGAGGAAAAAGGACCTGATAACTTGGTAACTTTCAATGGACATGGAATATACAGTGAACCTGAATTATCGTGGAAGGATACTGTCGCCCCGACTTCTATAACATTCCTTGATTCTAGTGTGTTAGGAGATTATTATCAAAATGATATGTTTGTTGCTAATGCTGGGGGAGGAAAAATATATAGTTTTGATCTCTCTTCAGATAGGAAGCAATTGTCATTGTCAGGTCCTTTGGCTGATAAAGTTGTGGATTCTGAAGAAGAGGCAAATTCAGTTACCTTTGCAGAGGGATTTGGATTAATTACAGATTTAGAAGTAAATCCATATGATGGTTACTTATATGTAGTCGCTCCAGTAATGGGAGATTCAGGTAAAGGATCAGTATACAAAATTCTACCGAAGTCTACTGATCTGCTTTCTTTTCCTTCTGGTATAGAACACATTCAAGAAAATCCACGATCATCATTACAACAATATGATAACTTTGGAAAATGCGATGAAATAGAAATGAAGGGTAAATCTGTATGGAAAGATTTGGAGAAGGGACTTTTAACAGATGAACAAGCTATAAACCTTGGAGATCAAACACTAGAGTTAAAGGTCGCTAATAAATGTAATATTAACAAAGTAAATAGCTAATATTTTTGTCAATTGGATCTAGGTTTAGTTGCGTATAATTAAAAATCCAATTGTAGAGCTAGTATTTAACATCTTCACTATTTTGAGACAAAAAGTAGATTTTATTAGCGCTTATTTACAATTGTTTCATCTATTCATAGGTTTTCATAATACAAATTGAAGATGTGATTACAACAACCCAGAGAGAAAGAGAGGTGGAAGAAGAAAGATTCATCCTAAATTCTTTGCGATTAATAGCTAAAATAT
>DATFCH010000210.1:0-4001 GCA_035253345.1 Nitrososphaeraceae archaeon | reverse complement strand
CAAAACTTCCAAATTTAGATTACAAAATTTATATAATGAGATTTATAAAATTGTATACTTTATTATTCATATCTGGAACTTTTTTATTTCTTTGTTTGTTCAATTTTCATACCGTATATGCTTCACATTTGGAAATAAATTCAACAAAATTAACTCCTAATATGTATACTATTCACGGTGCTGGTGGAAATGTAATTCTCTTTACAGAAAATGATGGAGCGATTCTAGTAGATGATCAATATGCTCCAGTTACAAAAAAATTAAAATCATTAATCGCTAACATTACTGATAAACCAATAAAATTTGTAATTAATACACATTGGCATCCTGATCATGTTGGTGGTAATGAAAAGATTGGAGAAACAGGAGCAATAATAATTTCGCATGATAATGTAAGAAAACGTCTTAATACTGTTCAATTTTTCGAATTTATTAACCAGACTATTCCTCCATTATCTGAGAATGGATTACCAATTATAACATTTTCAGACAATATGACCGTTCATCTAAATAATGAAGAAATTCAAATATTTTATCTAAATAATGGTCACACTGATGGCGATTCGGCGGTTTATTTTGTTAAGAATCATGTGATTCATGTTGGGGATGATTTTAGTGATAGATCTTATCCATTTATGGATTTATCAAGTGGAGGATCAGTTGATGGATTAATTTCATCTTTACAATTAATTCTTTCGAAAATAGATAAAGATACAATAGTTGTAGCAGGTCACTCTGGAATATCTAATCAAACAAAAATAAGAGAATATCTTAATATGTTAATTAGTGTAAGAAATGTCATAAATGAGATGATAAATGATGGAAAATCATTGAATGAAATAATTCAATCAAATCCGACTTTAAGATATGATCATGTTTATCATGATTATAGTTTTATAAAACCAAAAGATTTTGTTACTAATATATATATGAGTCTAAAATCAAAGTGATAGTTACATATTTTGTATCTATATAATTAAGCACTATATCTGAATATTAAGTGATGAACTAAAAACTACTGAATTCTTCTAATTTTATTTTTCACATTCACAATTAACACTCCTAATGATTACGATACATTGAAATACATTTAACCATAAAATACTAATTTGTAATGATTAATATATCAATATATTTTAGAAATACCAAGAGGTTATTATCTTATAATATTTTAATAAATATGATTTGTGTTTTTTTTATATTTGTTTTAAGTATATTATTTTTTAATTATGATATTAATGCAATTAACGACATAAATGTTAATGACTTCCAAAATAATACATCAGATAATCTAACAAAGTACAATGATTTAAATTTAATAAATTTTACACTTTCAAATTTAACTAATTTAACAAATAATAATGAAGATTCAATCTATGGACAGGTAGGATCTTTAGAGGATAATGTGTATATTGTCTGGGAAGAATCAGTTCTTGAAAGTTTGCCTTATCATAATTACGATATTTTTTTTATAAAAAGTGAAGATAAAGGAACGACATTCAGTAAGCCAATTAATTTAAGCAATAATACAGAATTCTCTGAACGTCCACAAATTGCATTATCCAATAATGGAATATTTGTAGTCTGGACGGATACAACTAATTCAAATAAAAATAAAGTAATAATGTTTACAAAAAGTGAAGATAAAGGTAAAACATTTAACAAAGCAATAGCACTCAGCAACTATTCAAAAAATTCCGATAACCCTGAGATTTCGGCATTTAAAAATGATGTGTATATCGTTTGGCAAGAAAGAGCTCAAAATAAATTAAATGACAATAACGGCAGCATTATCTTTACAAGTAGCATCACTAGAGGAAAAACATTCTATCTTCCAATAGAATTGGTAAACAATATCAAGAATGCCTTTCCTAAAATTAATTCATATGAGAATAATGTGTATATAATATGGAATAATGAATACAAAAAAAATGGTGGAATCTTTTTTGTAAAAAGTTCAGATAAAGGAAGTAATTTTGATAAGATAATTAAATTAAATGAAAATAACAACTATGGAGAATCTCAATTAGCAGTCAATAAAAATGAAATATTAGTTATTTGGGGCGGGCTTCTAACAAAGAAAATAGATAATCTGTATTATGTTATGAGCAAAGATTATGGAAATACATTTACTAATTCAAATACATTTTCAAATAAAATAATTACTAATGATAATGCAAATAATTACATTGAACTATATGATATCGTGAATAATCCTCTCAATGTAGAAGTATTAAATAAAAATTATCTACCGTTCTTGGTTTGGCAAAATACTTTTTCTAATCAAAATGAGGATATATTGTTATTATCTCCATCTTCATCTAAACAGGATAACAACAGTTATGCTAGTTTATTGAATTTAAGTCATAATCCTAGTGTTTCTGAATGTCCATCTATTGCTATTTCAAATAATATCCTCTATATAATATGGGAAGATTATATTAATAAAAATCATGAAATACTCTTTGCAAAAGTAACTTTTAGCCTATAATGTAAAAGTAGACTTAGTTTTAGGAAAATTATAAATAAATTTTGATATTAAAACCTATTTTTGATATGATACTATTATAAAAATTTAAACTAGAATGAGAATAATGTTTTGCTAATTGTGAATTATGATGTTAGTGATGGGATATGTAATTGTATAAAAAGTATTATTTCTTTTGTTGCCATATATTGAAGAAATTCTTTTTGTTAAATAGTATTAGCATCAAAACTGAATTTAAGATTTTCTTTTCATGTAATATAGTTATCTTATTATTTATATATTCAATACCTTTAAAATCATTATATCTAATGCCCAACAATGGATTTGAAAACAATAAAATAGATTTTAGTCAAAATACTGATTCTTTCGTACTTACCCAATATAGTTCCGAGGCGTCAAAATTAATCAAATCATTTACAAAAAATATTCCTTTTGTTTTAATATTTTTAATTTTAATTGGATCTATGACAACTTTTGATTTACTCATGGATTTAGGCTTTATTAGAATTTTATCAGATGAAATAATTGATGCAATGATAATTTCTGTATCTATATTTCTTATTGTATTTACTATTTTCATAATTAAACCATTGTTTACATCTCAAAAAATATTGGAGAGATGGTCAAATCTATTTGAAAATAACGCAATTAGGACTGGTATAATACTAACTATAAAGGATAAAAGTAAAGAAGAAATTCTTTATGCCTTATCTGAAGTAATTGATCAAATTGCCATTCCATTAGAAAATTATCTATCAAAATCTGATAAAAAGGAATTTTATAATATTCGTATCGATGATATTACTACTCTTGATATATTAATTGATGAATCAACAATCAATCCTATCATTGATTCTGGTTCTCTGAAAAGTATTATTCAAAATTACGGGGGTATTTTAATTAAGGTAGTAGACAATGTTATAGATAAAAATATCACTGAGAATTTTTTAAAATCAATACAGAAGTATAAGAAAAATGGTAACAAAATAGGATTAGTCCTGATAATAGGAGAAAGTATAGCTCAGGAAAGTTACAATTTAGCGAATAAAATAAAGGATAAAACTATTAGGGAAAACCTTATTTTTATAGAAATACCTATCAATAATACAGATTACGATATAAAAAGTTTAAATAATATTTTAACCTAACATATTTAATCTTCATCGTTAATAGTTCGAACAAAAGACAAAAACTCTTTAACCCATTTTATATACGAATCAAATCCTTTTTCTGTAATGCTATAGAGTTTATTGTTAGAAATATCATCAACTGTCGATTTAATAAATCCATTATCTTCCAATTCATTTAATAAGAGCGATACTCTATCTTGACGCTGTTGTTTGATTGCAGTTATTTTAGTCATAATATGGTATTTACTAATCGGTGTTTTTGTTGAATATAAGCAAAGGTATTCTATTATAGATAACATAGTATACTCCGAAGAAAATCTCTTTGCTTTTGTCAACTAGTTTTTACCTTATTTATTTATGTAATTAATGTATTATTATTATAG
>DATFCH010000209.1:0-5717 GCA_035253345.1 Nitrososphaeraceae archaeon | reverse complement strand
ATATAATATGAAATAGTTAGAAAATTAAAGTATTGTATGTATGTTCGAATCCATTTCTAACTCAATCGGAATTAAATTAGACATTTTAAGCACAAAACCTCTTTTTTATCTCCTTTCTTTAAGGATATACTTTATTCTTATTTTATTTTATACGAAAAAGTAATACAGAAAGAATTTAAAGAATACATCGAAAAATTCCAGTGAGTATTATTTTATTGTTAATATAATTCATCCCATTTAGATCATAAGCATATTTCAGATAAAGAATGGAAAGATCAAAACAAGAAAAAGCTTGATAAAACTTTACAAAAAGTAAATGAAATTAATAAACAAATTATAGAATGTGAATGAGTTAGTTATTACAAAAACGTTAGAATAGAAGATATTCCATGGGTTGACAAAGAACTAGATTTTGACTTAGAAGAAGAACTAAACATTATGCAATTATATAAAGGAATTTTTCCTGGATCTTGTTACTGATACAGGAAATCAAGCAATTCAACTTGTAAAAAGAGGATTCAATATTATCGCCTCAGATATTTCAGAAACAATAATTAATAAAAATAGGATATATTACGAAAATAAATATCTGAAAATAAAGTTTATAGTTGATAATATTCTTAATTCTAATCTAGAGAGTAACAATTTTGATTTTATTTTTGATAGAGGTTGTTTTCATGTTTTCGCGAAGAGAGATCAAAATACTAAAGTTAAAAGAATAATAAAAGAAAAAGGAATATTATTTTTAAAATGTCTTAATTCAGAGGAGACATCTATAAATGCAGGGAATAAATTTACTACTAAAGAGATTCATGATATTTTTGGTAGCGATTTCACGATCCAAAAAATTAGCAAGACCTTCTATCAGGATACTTTTGATCCTTTACCTAAAGCGTTGTTTACTGAAATGATATTAATAAAAAAGTAATAATAAACGATTGGATCTAGTTGAAAATAATAACTTAATTTATCGATCAGATGGGGGACTTGAACCCTTATTCATCAAATGTGGATTCTACTATCAAATATTAAATATTTATTGGATCTCTTGTTTTTTAACTTCTGTCAGTCTTTAATAACAGTTAATGATACTAGATAGTGCCTTTTAACATCATTATTTATGGAAAAAATAATAAGAACCATAAAAAAATGTCGTTTGGATATATAAAAATTAAATAAAAATAAATAATATATCGTATTAAAATTATTATATTTGCCACCAATACTACAATTCCAAGATAAAAGTCATGTTCTAGGAATTTATTCTACACCACAAAGAAAAATAGAAGAAGGTTTAGAATATCTTAGAATTGGATTTGAGGAAAATAATGAAGCAATATTGATGGTTACGGATGAACTAACAAAAGAGGAAGTTAGAAATGAAATAATAAAAAAATGGAATATTTCTCGAGATCACTTGGTAGATCTAGAAAAAAATGCTATTATCAATATCAAAAATTCTAGAAAATTTTATCTTTCAACAAATATAACAGATCGTGACAGGATTACTAAACAGTATTCTGATCTAGCATACAAATCATTAAAGAAAGGAAAAAGAGGTTTACGTATATTTGGTGATATGAAAATCTTTTTTGAGCAAGGATATGATAAATATGTTATTGAATTTGAAAAATTATTTCCACCTTTAAATGATTTTCCAATGATTGGTATTTGTGCATATGATCTAGATGATTTCAAAAAATTAGATCATGAATCTAGAAAAATACTTTTTAATCATCATAACCTTCATCTTACAAATAATCTATATCGAAACATATTTGATGATTCTACCAATCAATTGACAGAACATATTTGTATGTATCTGGAGATGGAATCAAAGTTATCTTCTTTTTTGCCAATTACTAATAGTCTATTACGATATCTGGAGGAGGGATTACAACAAAATCAGTTATGCATTTATCTGTCTATGAATATATTGGAAAAGGATCATTCAAAAATGATACTTTCACAAGTTTCAAATCTAACATTCCAACAAGAAAATTTTATGATAATTGAAAATAGTGATGATTATTATATCAATGCAGTATGCGAAAACCTAAAACCATTTGAAGATTTAAAAAAAATAATACTTGAGAAGGCAATACGATGCAATAAAAAAGATATTAGAATATTATGTGATATTCCGAATTTTCTATTTAAAAATAAACATTTTGATCAGTGTGTTGCTTTAGAGGAATGGTGGGATCAAACAATAGAAGATCTTAATAAAAGAAATGGATTAAATGTATTATTATTATGTCTGTATGATAGTAATAATTTTCATAATTCTCCTTCTAAGTATCACAGACACAGAATAAATGACAACCATAGTATTGTATGTGATTCAGATGGTATAGTACACTTCAACTTTAATCCACATTTTGAAAATAGAAAGAGAAAAAGCGAGAAAGCAGAAGTAGGAAGATAAAATGTTAAAAGATATAAAAAATGATCCGACTAATAAAGCAATTCTACTAATAACAAATCGTAATCAACATTATAAACACCAATTAAATAAATATAATATTACTAATTATAGAGTAGAAATAGTCAATTGGAATACTATTTTTACTTTTTTAGCAACTAGTAATTATGTTACTAATATTAACAAACATAATAATCTTGAACTAATTATTTTAGATATTTCTACGACAATAACAATACAAGATACAAAATTCAATAAGCTAATTTCTACTATTATTAGAGAAATTAAAAAACTATTTTCTGATATAAGAATATTTTTTATATTATCATCCAAGACTATGAGAGAAACCTTTCTATCTAAGATGATAAGTATACAAGATGATGATATTCGATTTCAACCATTCTCAATAATTGATGTAATAGATTTAATTTCTATTACAAATCAGAAAGAAAGACTTGAGCGATTACAACTAACAGATCATTGTATGCATACTTATTCTTCTATTGAAGATAAGATCAACGATGCAATTAAATTTCTAAGAATAGGTATAAAAAATAATGAAGCGACTCTGATATTATTAGATAACGATATTGATTTATCAGTTTTTAAATCTCACCTAGCATTAAATAATATTGATGTAGATAACCTACAGAATAATGGATCGTTGAAAATTGAATATAGTAAAGATTGGTATCTTTCCTTTAATCAAAAAAATAATACAATGAATCAGAATAAAGTAACAATAAATAATGAAAGCATCAATAGAAAATTTTTTGGCTTATTAGATCAAGTTACAAAATATGATAGAAAAAAAGGATTGCGAGTATTTGGAATGACCGATTATTTCTTTGACAATGATTTAGTAGATGAACTAGTTGATTATGATTGTAGATTACCACGTAAATATAATAAACCAATGCTTTCTATATGTGTTTATAGTGATAAACATATAAAAAAACTATCTGAAAATCAGATTAAGAGGTTAGTATTAACCCATAAGAAGGTCGGATTTAACTAAATATTTTCTATTATATTTTAAAATAATAATATAAATCTTAATCTCTTTCTTCTACTTTTCTAACATCGTAATCAGTTGGTTTTTAACTTGTTGTTGATTCGGATGATTATAGACTAAAATACAAAATAAATTTTCTTTTTAATTCGCTTAAATGGATTGACTTAAAATACTATGAAAATAATTATTAAAAAATTAAAGATTTTTTATTTTATATTACAGCTATCAAACTCATCGGTCATCGTGGAACATTATGTGACAATGATTGACAGATTTTCCTAAAAAATCTTCAAATGAAATCATAATAATAACTTCGCCATGATCTGGAATCAAAAACATATCTCCTCATTTAAGACCTTAAAATTAAGCAATTTCACACGCATTTTTTTTCTTATCTGAATTTTTTTTATTTAGAAAAGGAATCTTGTCTAATTAAGTTATTGGGATTCATTATTATTATTTATCTTGGGCTTTTTACCTTTTTTCTCCTCTTTTTCTATGTTATAATAGTCTTTCTGAGATATCCATTGCTTTTTCCTAAAGAATATCATTAATATTGTAATGATTATTATCATAGATACTATAACTAAACCTAAACCTGAAGGCACAATAAGGAAATTATTCAAATTTACTCCATTCATACCATAAAAACCCGTGATAAAAGTTAATGGCAACAAGATAACTGAAAAAATTGTTAATGTTTTCATAGTGTCATTCATTTGCAATGATATATAGGCGAGATACAGTTCCCTTATAGAGTTAATTGTATCTTTATGTGATTCTATCAGATCTAGTAATTCAGTTATATTGTCATAAATAATTTTCAAATATTTTATTTCTTTTTGTTTTTCCTTTTCTGATGTTTCTTTTTCTAAATAAAGAAGAAAGTTGATCATTTCTCTCGTTCTCCAAAAATATCTTCTCAGAATAATTAATTGACGTGACAAACCCTCTAAGTCTACTAAAATTTTTTTTGAGGGATTATACAAAGACTTTTCTTCCAAGTCTGTCATTGCTATTTCTATTGTTGTTAGTACTTGTTCGTATTCCTCGACAATCCTTGCCAAGATATTATAGTATAATATTTTAATAGATGATTCAATTACTGTTTTATCATTTTCAAAGATTTGGTGTATTTGTCTTTTTAAATTCATTTTATTCGAATGAATTGTTACTAACCAATTTTTACCTATAAATAAGTACACTGCTTCTGTTTCAATTGCTTGTAGTGTTTTAAATTTTATACTTAATATTATGGTAAAAATGTAATTTTCTAAAACTCTAATTTGTGGTTTTTTTAAACCACTGGAATATTGATTTAGAATATTTGCATCAATGAGAAACTTTTCCTGAATTTGATTTAATTCTTCTATTGATGGATCTCCTAGATCTATCCATATTTGATATTTGTTTTGGAGATCTATTTGAGAAATTTGATCCTTTTTTTGTCTTATTCCAGAACCATCATAAGTATTCACATAATACATTTACTAATTCAACAGTCGAATATTTTATCTTTAAACATACGGGAACAAGAAAATATAATAAAGTTAGTTAAAAACGATACTATTTTTTATTTTATTTAATTTATAAAGTATGAGAAAAAATTTTAAAAACATTTTTAAAAAAAACAAAAATACTTCGATGCTCATTCTCAAGTTTCTACTGAAAGATAAAAAACATTTTTAATTTACAATATATAATCTTATCTCTAAATCTTCTATAACCTAATATAATATGTCACGTAAAATTTGGAATTTTATCTAGTGAATATCCATGACTACTACTAATAATAATAGCAATACTAAAAAGTTTCTTATCCTAAAAGATGATTTTAGAAATTAATAACTTATTTAAAATATTTTAGAATGTAATGAATATGTTGTAGAAGCATTTAGATCCCTTTAACGCTTTACGTGAGTTTAGAAAAAAATAAAATAATTTAATCTTACTAGATTTGAGAATTCCAAATATTATTGTTATAACTTTATAAAAAAACTAAGCTAGATAAACTGGTAATTAATTGGCTAACAACAGCCGATCATAATTGTCTTAATCTCCAAAAGGTATAATAGATATTGACAAGATTGTTTTATACAAATCTGTCCCTTTGAATGACTTCAAAAATAAAATAGATTCTCTATTAGTTAATGTTACATATTAAAAAAATTGGAATTCAAGTTTATGGTTTATTAATGATCTGTAAATAGGAATACTCATAGAGTATAGCAATCTTAGTTAGACACCAGGATATAATAATACTATAATAATTCACAA
>DATFCH010000208.1:0-4297 GCA_035253345.1 Nitrososphaeraceae archaeon | reverse complement strand
ATATAATATTATATTATTATATTTTTTATTATGATATATTTTTCTTTATATTATCATATTCTTTGGTCCCAATATCTCTACGATAATATTGATTGTTAGCCCCCCAACTAATTTTATTTACAGCTTCATAAACATTTGTTATTGCGTTAGGAAAATCTTTACCTAGAGCTGTAACTCCTAAAACTCTACCTCCAGAAGTAAGGATTTGTTTAATATCGTTATCCTCCTTTTTTTTAGTTCCAGCGTGAAAGATCATAACATTTTGACCAAAGTCAGAATTTAACCCCTTGATAATATTTCCTATTTCATATTTTGATGGATATCCTTTTTCGGCCATAACGACGCAAACTGCAGGATTTTTATTCCATTCAATAGGTGGTAAAGTATCTAAAGTTCCGTTGATCGAACAATTGATATAATCGAACAAATCCGAATTCATTCTCATCATGATAGGTTGACATTCTGGATCTCCCATTCGTGCGTTAAATTCTAAAACATATGGCTTGTGAGTTTCTTTTTCTATCATCAAACCTGCGTATAAAAATCCTTTAAATTTATTACGATTATTTTTCATCGAATTAATAGTTTTTTTCATTATATTACTCATTATATCATCAATTTGATCATTTGAAATTATTTTAGAAGGAGAAAAGCTTCCCATTCCACCTGTATTTGGACCTTTGTCATTTTCGTAAATTCTTTTATGATCTTGACTAGTTGCCATTGGAATAATAGTCTCTCCGTCAGTTATTCCTATAAATGAAACTTCATCTCCATATATTCTATCTTCAATAACTATAGTATTACCAGCAATTCCAAAAGTTTTATTTATCATAATCGAATTGATAGCATCAATTCCATCCTCTTTATTATCACATACAAATACACCTTTTCCAGCGGCTAATCCATCAGCTTTAATGACTAATTCGTTACTGCTTTTATATACATAGTCCTTTGCTTTTTCCGCATCATTAAAAATAGAAAAATTAGATGTTGCTATATCGTTTTGTTTCATAAATTTTTTTGCAAACGATTTACTAGATTCTAACTGTGCTGCCTCCTTACTAGGCCCAAAAATGTCTACTTTATCTGACAATTCATTTACTATACCACGAGTTAGAGGTTCTTCAGGACCTACTACCACAAGACAGTTATTGTTTTTTGCAAAAAATCCGATATTTGAGAAGTCAGATAAAGGATATTGAAGGTTATTCTGGGTTCCTCCATTCCCCGGACAATAAAATATTTTATCTACAGATTGACTTTGTGAAAGCTTCCAGCCTAATGCATGTTCTCTACCTCCAGAACCTATAATAAGTATATTAGTTTTTTCCAATTACAAGATAATAAAAAATACAATCTATTTGTATATTTTTTTATGTCATACTATACTTTTTTGAATAAGATCCTTATTCAGTAATCCAACAAAATATAAAATTCCATATCAGAAAATCTATTTTATCAATTTCACCATTCAATTCTAATATTTAAAAACAAAAAAAACGTTCTTTTGATAAATACACATTGGTATATTTTTTTATTATAGTTTTGACAAATGATATATAATCATAGAATCTATTACAATTATGACAAATTTCATTGCTGAAAAATATTTAGCTATAGGTTCTTCTATCTATTTTCAAATTCTCAATTCTAATTGAATTTGTATTTATACAAGAAACAAGAAACCGATAAGATTCTATTTATTTTCTTATAATTAACACAAACAGAATTATATTAATAAATTTATTTATTTATCTATTTGACTTTTCAACTGTATTCTTTTATTATTATTTCGGAAGGATATCCTTTATTAGCAATGCAAGAAAATCATAGTATTCTTCATCCGAATAATCTGTTTGGTCATAGTTTTTATTTTTTATTAATTCATTTAAAATTTTTAGATGTTGACATTTATCTTTACCAGATAAGGTTTTAAAATAATAATGTTTGCAAGTGCAATAATTTAATCCTGGATCTAACCAATATTCATCATTTTTTCCAACAATTGTCCATACAAGTCTTTTACTAGGAGTAAAAAAATGAAGCTTTAGTTTATAATTAGTAAATGAATTAGCAGCAGAAATGTCTGGTGAATTAGACAATATTATATTCTATCATTAGTGTAGGTATGCATGGTTATTTTAACCAACTAATTAATTATCTAGTACAATTACTTTACGTCCCTCTACTCTTAGCTTTCCTTCAGAAAATAGTTTTATCGCTAAAGGATATAACTTGTGTTCTATTTTTAATATTCGATTTGATAGATCATCTTCATTATCATGTGAATAGATAGGAACGCTTTCCTGGAGTATAATTGGTCCTGTATCTACAGCGTCATCGATAAAATGAACAGTACAACCTGATATTTTTGCTCCATATTCAATGGCTTGTCTTTGAGCATGAAGACCCTTAAAAGAAGGTAGTAAGGAAGGATGAATATTGAAGATACGAAGATTATATTCTTTAACAAACTCTGGACTTAAAATTCGCATATAACCTGCCAAACAAATTATGCCATTTGAAGGATAAACATTGTATTTTTTTAGCACTTTTATGATGTCTTTATCATAATCCCAACCTTTTTTCCCATTAGCTAATACAACTTCCGTTGGGATCCCAAACTTCTCTTTTGCAATCATCACACCTGGTGCATCGATTTTATTTGATATTACAACACAAGGTTGTATATTTTTTAATATATCATTTGAATGAGCAGATAAAATGGCACTCATATTACTTCCTCTTCCTGAAATTAATATTGCCATATTTAACACGATAATAGATCGAAAATATTGTTAAATAGACCTATTTTGAGGTTTATCTTTCTTTTGGGTTATAATACCAATTATTTGAGAATGATTTAAAGAAAAATGAATGTGGATTTCCTTTTGCCAGCCATCTGCAACTACTACTACCTTTTTTCTTTCACTTCAAATTTATATATAATGAACAAATTGACTTTTTGGTTCCTTGTATTGCAATTATCAAAAAAAACTAATCTAAACAGTTAATTAAAACCTTTGAATAAAAGGATGATATTCCTATGCGCTCTCTTATTAAAACAACAGAATGTGGTTTATTAATTGAAAATAACGAAACAAAGATTTTGTTGGATCCTTCAAAGGTAGAGAGTGATAATTTTGTTTTCATTTCTCATGCTCATTCTGACCACGTTTATCGCAAACCCAAAAATAAAATAAGAATAAAAACTATAACTTCAAGGGAAACTGAAGCGATAGCCAAGGCCAGAGGTTATCAAATTGAAAATACTATCTATGAGGAAAAAAATTTAGAATTAGTAGATTCTGGTCATATACTAGGATCTAAAGGATTATTAGCATTTAATGAAATTTTTTATACTGGTGATATTTCAACACGAAAACGTGCCTTTCTCAACCCTCCAAATAAAATTCCTCAAATTGACACCTTAATTATAGAATCAACTTTTGGCAGGCCAGAATATATTTTTCCGGATCATAACAAAATAGTACATGATGCAAATAAGATTATAGCCGACGCCTATGATAAAGGTCACCCAGTCATTATAATGGGGTATCCACTAGGAAAAGCTCAACTGTTGACCACATTTTTTGAACATTGGGATCCTTTATTTGCATACGATAGTATTGAAGTGATGAATAATGTATATCGAGATATGGGAATTTCCTTGAGAAATACTACATTGTTTAAAGAGGCAGAAAAATCTCTTACAATAAATACCAAAAATCCTTGGTTAATGGTAGCACCACTTATGAATGGAAATTCAAAATTTTTACGGTATATGAAAGAAAAATATAATACGATAACATTGGGATTTAGCGGATGGGCTTGCAATAAAGGATATAGGTACATGATGGGAATTGATTATGCTCTTCCCATGAGCGATCATTGTGATTACAATGAATTGATTCATTTAGTAAAAAAATGCAATCCTAAAAAAGTGTTTACCATGCACGGTTTTGCTCATGAATTTGCAAGAGTTCTTAACAATATGGGCTATGACGCTAGTCCAATAGAAAATCATGAAAGGAAAAGTATTAGTAAAAAAACAAGATCACCTCAAAGTAGTCCCCTAAAAAAAAATAGCAGATTAATTATTCCAGAGAAAAATAATATAAAATCTCTTGATTATTTTCTATAATAATAAAAATCATCATGATTGTATATGCCCTTTTCATACATTGTTCAACTTGATTACCATAATTTTGTTTTGGAGATTGGATCTTTTGTAACTATTAGTAGATATTTAATAGAATAATGATAATCAAATCAATAATTTTGCAATATTATA
>DATFCH010000207.1:0-3508 GCA_035253345.1 Nitrososphaeraceae archaeon | reverse complement strand
AATATTTGCTAACTGAACAATACTGAAACTAGGAAGTAACTATAAGCATAACACCGAATTAATTTGCCATCATCATAGATGATATCTTGACTAGAAATCTATTAGTCATGAATTAACCTAAGAATATTGTAGATTATACTTAGATCGGCATCAACTTCGGTACTAACAAGAAGTAGATGTTCATTATCAACCGGGAGTGTGAAGCGTTTAACCTTTTCATATTCAGTCATTGAAAACTTTCCTTTTCCAATACTACTTTCCATTGCATTGCGTAATTTCCATCTATTCCATGCTTGTTGAACTGATTCTTTGGTTTGATCGGAAGAGAGTAGGCTTGTTAAACCTTCACGTAAACCACCATATTTGATTTCACCATTCCTATCGCATATAGCAGCAAAACGAATCTTTTGATCTATGCGAAAAATTTCTTTACACAACCAACTATAATCCATATCGTTATCAATAGAATGGCTAGTTAAAAAGTTATTTTTAATAGTGCTTTAGGGGAAGTTTAAGCAGAAGACCTTTTTAGCTGGCTCTCGGATCCAATCAGAAATTTTAAGAAATTATCTTTTTTATCTTTACAAAGACACTAGATTTTAGCACTTTACGTAAATATAACTAAGTGTATCTTTTCAATCTATCATCTTTATCTACTATTTAAAAAATTGAATATTTTAAAAATCCAAGGCTTGAAGTAAGAGAAAATATAAACTTCAGATGTAAAAAGTTTGATGATACTTTTTAGACATTATATATCGATTTTGGATTTATTTTGAATGAAGTTATTTAGCTTCTTGGAAAATACAATCGTTTATCAGTTATCTTAGTAATTGAACACTGAAACCATGACTATTCAACTCCTGAAGGAAATTTCTTATCAGATAATCCAGCGATAAATTATTTTAAATTTTATCTTTTTTCTATAATCTTTTTACTTATTGTTGTAATTCTTTATGTTTTAGTTTAAAAATATAAATTATACAAGTCTTATCAATACTTCTATAATATTTATTATCATTTACCTGTTAAGATATAAAAGAGATATATACAGAAAATAATTTATGATAGACTATTAGATACCAATTAATGAGAAGATTATTATATATTCAAATATTTTTCAGTTTTATACTTTTGATAGGAACTATTTCTTTCCCAAAATTCCAAAATGATGGAATATTCGAAAGAATAATTGCACAAGAAGATATATCAATAAATAACAATTCTTTATTATTACAAAATAATCAGACTGAATTATCAATTCAGAATAAAAATATCATAGTTCAACTTTTAGCAAATCATTTGGAAACTAAACTCAATAAATCAGCTACAATATTAAAAATATTAAGCGATATGCCACAAATTAGGACTCTACCTAATGCAAGTTTAATTAATTCTTCTTTTCATGGTATTTCAAAAGATGCAGAAATTCAAAAAAGACAGGTATTCCAAAATATTTTGTCTATAGATAAGGATTTTGAAGTAATTTCCTATTTAATGCCAAATGGTGATATGTACTTTGAAGAGCCTTATTCGCGCCAAGAGATTCTTGCTAGAGATAACTTTGCATTTAGAGATTATTACAAGGGAGCAGTTTCTACTGGCGATACCTATCTTGGAAATGTAATCATATCTGCCTCTTCTGGTCTTCCTGCAGTCCTTATGTCTATACCAATATACTCTGCTAATGATAGTGTTAGTAGTAAGACAAACAATACTGAAAATTTGATAGGATTATTAGGAGCTAATCAAGACATTTCCATATTTAACAAATTTTTACAATCTCTTCCAATACCAGAAAATGAAATTGCAATATACGTAGATAACAATGGTCAAATTATTGCCAGTTCTTCATCATTATCATCAACTTCATCACATATTAACAAGCATGGTCAATCAAATCATGGAGGTAATGTTTCTTCTCTTCAGTCCTTCAAAGATGTTATAAGTGGCAAATCAGGATACAACGTTGAAAATATTAATAATAAAGATATGTTAATTGCGTATGTACCAGTCAAATTCAAATCAACAATATGGGGAGTACTCTTTATCTCTCCTTTATCAAATAATAATAATAACAAATCAATTACTTAATTGCAAAATCTACTCTAAATATTGTTCAAATATAAATCTTTATTATCCTTTTTATTTAGATTTAAAGTAGACCCTTATTTTTGCATCACTATCGGGATTAATTCAGATAGACTATCTAATCTAAGAAATGACACAAAAATACTATAATGATTCTGTTCAAAACTACTTTTAACTTTATAAATAAGATTGAAAGATTTTTTTATTACCGCTAATTAGACTTTTTTTCTAATAATTAATAGTCATCTATAATAATATTCATTCTTTTCCTTTCTCATCAACAGTAAATTTGCTTTTTGTTATCATTGGAAAGAGATTTTGATATACTTTCATTTACAATACTAATTAATTTATATATCGATAGGGGCTTCTTTAAAATGTTAAATTTATAATTACATTCCAGGTTATCAACTAAGGTGCTCATTATAATTACATTCAATTTAGGATTTATTTCTAACAATTTTGTAGCCAAAAATAATCCATTCATTTGTGACATCATATGGTCAGTAATTAGTAATGAGTATTTATTCAAATGTTTCTTGATGTACTCATATGCTAATACTGGTTCAGTAAAAGAACAAACATTATAGCCATTCATTTTTAATGTCTCACTGATTAAGCTTACTAGGTAGGTATCATCGTCAACTATAGCTATTGATTTGCTAAATTTTTTTATTTTGCCATGAATTTTTAATTGTTTATTTGCTTCTTTAAGTTGTTCATACAATTCTGCTTGTATCCAAAGACTTTCAAATATAGAAGCATATGATAAAGCAATATACTTGCTATTCGAGTAGGCAGCCGATCCTGATGCATCATAAGAATTATCCTTTGAATCGTCTTTTGTTTCTATAATTAGAGATTCTTTTCTATCAACAACAACAATTCCGATTCTAGTCTCCAAGCTTATTTCAATAGCCCTTATATCTATCTCAGGGAATACCAACATTACTTCATTTACTATCTCCCTAATTTGCTGCTCATCAGCATGAATTAATATTCTGACTTTTATATCATTTTCTACTACTTCTTTAAATAGATGCATTATACCCATACGTACTTGACGTCGAAACGCATGGATTGATGGGAATATTCTTAATACTTCTTGTTCTGCTGAATTTATTAGGTCATAAGATAGCTTTATTGATTCTCTAGGGTTTTGGATAATCTCAATGTTAGACAATTAATTTCTCTTTTTCACCTTCTTGTATCCTTAATTTAATGACTAATTTACTCATTAGTTTAGTGGGGAATAATTCTTTTAGTATCTCTCTTCTAGATAATTTCATCATTTTGCAATACTGAGGAATTCTCTTCGCATGCATTAATCACATTCTAATCTAAAATTATTAAGGGTTTTGATTCTCTTTATTTTTAAACATTTTGTTATATTATTTTATTCTTAAATTTATCATTT
>DATFCH010000206.1:0-2437 GCA_035253345.1 Nitrososphaeraceae archaeon | reverse complement strand
CAAAAAATAACTATCCCTACATTTTTACATCGAGCTTAGATATTAAGTTGAGGGAATAAATATTATATTAAAATGTGACCGAGATAGAGGTAAGAGGAATAATTCTGTTTCTTGTGAGGTATAATAGTTGTGAAGTAGTGTTACTTTAACTATTTATCGTGTATAAATAAAATAATGAAGATACCTACATGTTATCATCATAAGCTCCTTTCATTCTTTGTTCTGCCTTTTATATTAGTTAAAGAAATTATTGCTGCTAAAGCAGTTATTATTGCAGCACATATAAATGCTAGATGAAATCCACCATTTATTGCTTCAAGATTTGGTATACCTAGATTAGTCAATATTGCTGTTTGTGTAGAAGCGATGGCAACTGTTATTGCTAGACCTAAAGCAGAACCTATTTGATATGTTGTATTTACTAGACCCGATGCTATACCAGTATCTTCCTTCTTTGCATTTGCAATTGCTGCTGTTAATGCAGGGATATATGCAAATGACATTCCTATTGCAGAGATAATAGAGGCAGGTAATACATAGACCATGAAAATTTTATTATTATTTTCGACTGCAGTATTAGCAGGAGTAAGACCAAATAAAACCATTCCTATAGCCAAAAATGTTAGCCCCAGAACTAAATTCAATTTAATTCCTAATTTACTTATCAATCTTGGAGTAGACCATATCATCATTATCATAATAAGTACTGTCATAGGTAGTAATGCTAGTCCACTTTCTAGTGCATCATAGTTTAATATCTGCTGTAAATAGAGATTCAAAAAAAACCACATCGAAACCCATGCTGCTCCCATTAATGCCATAATCATATTTCCTGAAAGCAGATTTTTTGTTGTTTTGAAAATGTGTAATGGTATAAGCGGAGCTTTACTTCTTTTTTCTATTCCAATAAATGTAGCAAACAGAATTGCAGAAAGACCTAATAAAGATATAGTTTGTCCTGAAAACCATCCTACTTCATTTGCGGTAACAATAGAATAGACCAATGTAACAAGTGAGATAGTTATTGAAACAGCACCAAGATAATCTATATTTCCTTTCTTTCTTATCCCTTGAGGAATTAGTTTAGGTGTTAGGATTAAAACTGCTATTCCTATAGGAACGTTTATCAAGAATACCCATGGCCAATCAAGCCATGCTGTTATAATACCACCTAAGAAAACACCTGCTGTTCCTCCTGCTGGTGCTGCTGCTCCCCATATGCCCATTGCTTTATTCATTTCAGATTTATTAGCTGAAAAAAGGTTGATGACTATTGAAAGTGCAGAAGGAGCAATTAATGCAGCTCCAAGTCCTTGTAATGCTCTTGCTGTTATTAATATCTCATTTGAAAAGGCTAGTCCTGCTATAATTGAAGATATTGTAAGGACAAAAAATCCTATAATAAAAATTCTTTTCTGTCCAAAGATATCTGATAACCTTCCACCAAGTAATAACATTGTTCCAAAAGCTATGACATATGCATTGAAAATCCATTGTAGTTCAGTTTGAGTTATGCTAAAATGTTGTTGAATGGTAGGCAATGCAACTCCTATAATCGATGTATCTAAGATAATCAAAAATTGAGCTAATGATAAAATAGATAGTGCTTTCCATCGATTAGGATGTGGTACTATTGTTTTTAATGATGAGGATGATGGTGAAACTGTCTTTGTCATAGGTAGTCGTACCTCCTTATTGCTATCTCATATTGTAATGAGAATTGGATTGATAATATTTTTTCTTTTATATTCATATTGTTGGTATTGCTGATTAACATAAATAAAATGAGAGGTTTACATTTGTAAAATAGTATTTGAACCTAAATATTTAATATAAAAAACTATTATAAGAATTACTTTTCATATTTTACAATTGTAAAGTCATATTGTTATCTATGTGCATGTTCTAATATTAATAGATGAACAAATTTCAAGAAAATAATAATAATAAATTAATACAAAAAGGAGGAGCTAAATTTTGGTGATACAGAAAATATTATTTCCACATGATGGAACTAAAAACTCAGATAAGGCATTTGAGAAATCCAAAGAACTTGCCAAATCATTAAACGCTGAGCTTTATATTTTACACATAATAGAAAATATTTTTATCCCGCCAACATTGATTTTAGGTAACGATAGGCAATGGATAGCACAAACAAGAAGAAGTATTTCAAATAAATTAAAAGACGGATGGATAAAAATGGCAAAGGAAAAAATATATCCAATATTAGAAAAAGAAAATATAAAATTTAATATAAATGCATTAACGGACGAAAAACCTGTCAGTGAACAAATCCTTAAATTTGCAATGGACAATAAAATAGAACTTATTATTGTAGGTAGTCAACGACTAAATAAAATTTCAAAAATAAAAGCATTGGGTAGTGTCTCAAGAAAAGTTTCAGAAAATGCCACTTGTCCTGTAATGATTATAC
>DATFCH010000205.1:0-7490 GCA_035253345.1 Nitrososphaeraceae archaeon | reverse complement strand
ATATTTTGAAAGTTTATTTGACTTTGGTGTTATGTCTATCTTGAGTGGACAATGAGAATTATCTACATTATATCTAATGCTTACTTATTGATAGCGTCAATTATACATTCTATTAATGCACGAGAATTAGATGGAATCGGTAGTTGACTTGAATCAAAAATCTGAGGTACAAGTTCATTTACGTCCGAAGATATATCTTCTGAATCTAAACCTACTAGAGC
Organism: Nitrososphaeraceae archaeon; assembly: GCA_035253345.1. GTDB lineage: Archaea > Thermoproteota > Nitrososphaeria > Nitrososphaerales > Nitrososphaeraceae > TH1177. The sequence goes on along the minus strand of DATFCH010000205.1, from coordinate 7,269 downwards.
TGAACATAGGTCTTCAAAACTTCTAAGTTTTGAAATATCTATACCTTCTATGGATATAGGTATTCCTTCTGGAGAGGCTAATTTCGCTGACAATGTTTCAAACTGAGATTGGGTAAGAAGTTTTTTAAAACAAGATTCTACATCTTCACTACATTGGTCTGCATTCACTCCTGTAATAAAAAATGATGGAGCCATAGTAACAAACGTTCCTGCTACCAATACAATTGCTAACAATATTGAACTAGTTGTTTTCTTTGATATTATATCACTCAATATTTAGAAATCATAATCATAATTAATATAGTTGTTTATTATTGCAAATGATTTTAAATATTATTAATTGTCAAGAATGGTCTAACAGATATGATAAAGCATATAATGAATGGAAAGAATTATCACAATCAGAAAAAGAAGAAAATTACAAATGGAATAAGAGATATTAAAAATAATAAGGAAAGATAAATAAAGATAAAATTATAACGATTAACTTTTTTCTTTTAATCAACTATTACATAGAGAGTAATACCGATAGCGGTTCTAAAATATGAGTCTATTATAACAACATATAACTAACCCATATAGATTTTATTAGAATAATTATAATAATAATACTAAAATAAATAGGTATACAATAGATTAATACCAACACCTGCACTAAATAGTAATCCTAAAATATTAAATAGATAATATTTACACTACTGATAATATAACAATTATAAAAAAATAGAATTTTATTAATTTAAGAATTTATTTACAGTATTTGTAAATAGTTTTTTATCAATAGGTTTCCTAACAATCTGGTCTCTAGATAAACCAGGAACTATAGTTAATATTTCTTCTACTATATCTAAAGCGGTTATAAAAATAATTTTGATTGTTGGGTCTATAGAATTTATTTGTTGATGTAATTGAAATCCATTCAAATCTTTCATTCTGATATCAAGGGTTACAAGTAAATTATCAAAATCTGAAAGGTTTTTAATATAATTCAATGCATTAAGTGAATTTTTAAAAGTAATTATTTCATAACTATTATCCTTTAAAAAGGATTTATAAGTAAAAAGAATATCCTTATCATCATCTATCAGTATTATTCTTTTATTATTATCTTTTTTATGAAACGATAAACCCTTTTTATTTCGAGTTCCTATATGATTCTTAGTTGAGGAACCTAATAATTTCTTTTTCAAATGATAGGTATTAAAACTATTATTTTCACGTGTTGATTTATTAACTTTTTTTATGTTATATGTAGAATATCCAATATTTTCGGTTATCTTACATTCACCATTATTTATAAAACTATAATTGCTAGTAATATTGGAAAAGGATTTTAAAATTCTATAAAAATTATCTCCAATAATAATTTGGTTAGCAGCAGAAAGAGAATCATTTATTTTTGCACAAAAGTTTATGGTTGAGCCAAATAAATCTACTTGACTGTAATCTCCGACCAAAGCTAAATCCAAAATACCAAAATCCATAGTAATTCTAAAATTGAATGGTGGAAGATGATGCTGTTTTGACAATTCTTGATTGATAACAAATCGTGATTCTAAAATTTTAATGCTGCATTCAATTGCATCACTAAAAGCTTTTTCATTCTTATTATCAGACGTTTTTGGAAAATAAAAAAGTATGCAATCTCCAATATTTTTAATAACTTTACCACAGTAACTTTTAACTATTTTTGATATAGAATTTATAAATTTAGAGTAGTAGATTCTAGTATGTTCTATATTATCAATGATAATAGTATTTTTAGTTGAATCTACTAAATCAATAAAACCGATACAACCTTTTATTGAATCTCCTGGAAATCTTATCTCTTTAGAAGAAAAACGTTTCATTCAATAATACTCCCAAAGTTATTGATTAAAAATGAAAATTTATTATTATGATATTGTAATAAATTCAAATATTTTCTCACTTAACAAGGTTGTCATAGTCTTATAAAAGTTAATTGGTCAACAGTGTTCCAATAATAAATAAAGATGTTTAAAATTCTATTGATTGTTGCTTTATTAGACATATAAACAAATTAAATTGACCAAAGGTAAAATTATTTTATAAATTTGTAAAAAATATTTATATACTCTAAACGATAATTGCCTTAGCTAAAAACACGAATCAAAATGTTATTAGTCAACTACTCATTTTTAACAATATGACATATTTGTCTATTAAGAATTTATTTGGGAGTAGAATCGACCATGTAGTAGTGTTCTATTAACAAGTATTTAGCTTTTATTGTTAGAAACTTAATTATCAAGAGAAAAAAATAGTAAAAAATTTAGTTTTTAAATTAATAAAGGGATTTAACTGAAATAATGATATGATTAATTCAAATAATGATGAATTATTTCTAGTAGCTTAGTATTTGTTATTGGTTTTTTGACAACTTCTAAATTTAAATCATTATGTGTTATATTATCATATGCAGTTATTAACACCATTTTTATATTAGGATTTATTTTTGATATTTTATAAGATAACTCGCACCCCTGCATTGGTGACATTCTATAGTCAATAATTATTAAACTAAAATCATATGGATATTTACTAATATAATCAAGAGTCATAAGAGGATTTGTAAATCCCATAACATGATAACTATTTTCTTGTAGTATAGTTGTAAATAGAAAAATGACATCCTTTTCATCATCCAATACAGCTATTGAATTAGATTGGAATTCCAAGGTTTTTTCTACTATAGAGAGAATAATCGAATATTTAATCTGCTGCTTCCGTCTATTCCATTGTCCCAAACACTAGTTTGTACTTCAGATGCTACATCAGCAACTGGTAATCCAGATGGGAAGTTATTAATATCAAGTGCTACACAATTTACATTAACAAACATTTTTCTGGTTATAAATAATAGAATAATTTAACAGATATATTATATATTTGAAAATCCTTTCATTTTTTAAAGTAAATTGATTCTAAAAATATTGAGAACTATGAAAGGTCATATATATAGTAATTTGAAGGTTCCACATCCAAAATTAGTAGCAATCGGTATCAGCGCTGCGATTACAGTCGTGGTATTGGGAATATTCTACATGGCTGATACTGGAATTATGGGATTAGGAGAGGCTGAAGCCGCTGAAAGGTTTAAACCCCATGACGGTGATGATTGCGAATCTTGTTAACTAGAGGAAATAGATTTAGCTATGGGTATTCATTCTAATAAATCCTATAAGTTATTAAAAATAGAACACCTATCTTATAGTATTTTAATGATAGAGAATAAAATAATTCAAGCTTTATATAATACCAAGTTTACTAACAGTAAAAAAGATATTTTTGTATCCGAAATTATAGCTAATATATATAAAAATAAGCTGAATAAAAATTTACATTTATTGTTGTTGTGTTGTTGTTTTATCACCCATAACTCTGTTGAATTCATCTAATTCGTCTTCATACAATATTTCAGTTAAATTTGGATTTATTTTTAAGGCTTTCTCATAATAGATTCTGGCTTCAGCATCTTTTCCCATGTTAGCCAGTATAAAAGCCATAGTACTTTGCAAATATTCATCATTAGGATTGTCTATAGCTGTTTTTTCTATAACTGAAAGTGCTTCATCACTCTTTCCCATTTCAACTAAAGCTTCTGCCTTATTATTTATTGCAAAAACATCAGATGCATTAATAGCCAGAGCCCGGTCAAAATATTGTATTGCCTCATCATTTTTTTCCAATGCTAATAAAGCACCTCCTTTGTTAATTAGAGCATAAGTATCTGAAGAATTCAGTGAAAGTAATGCGTCAAAATATTGTATTGCCTCATCATATTTTTCTAGTCCCAATAAAGCAAGACCTTTATTATTTAAAGCCTTTACATTAGATGAGTTTATTGCAAGAATTTGGTCAAAATATTTTAGGGCTTCGTTATATTTGTGCAACTCCCATAGAGCAAGCCCTTTGTGATTGAGAGCATCAATCTGTGATGCAGCATTTATCTCTATGACTTTGTTATAGTATTGTATTGCCTCATCATATTTTTTTTCACTATACAATGTATCAGCTGTCTCGAAAAGTGCATCTATATTTGTTGATTTATTTGTATTTTGAGCATAAGCTAGAAAAAAAGTAGTAGAAGTAAATATAAAAAATGATGATAAAATGAAGATAATCAAACTAAAAGATATGTCTTTATCTTTTTCCATGGTTATGGTTGTTATACATTATAATGAAAATATTTAGATATATCTTTTGTCATTGGAATTATCTATTTTAAAATTTTTTATTTCAACTAAACTGTTGTAATTTGAAATTATTTTTTATAAGGTTAATTTACTAGTTTGTCAAGATTAAGTTCACTTATTCTTCTTTATATGCTACAATCAAAAAGTTAGATTTATTTGTAAAAATCACCTAAAATATATTTAGAATACAAATTATATTCGATTCGTATATGATGAAAGAATCTAATTCTAAAACGCATGGATGGATGCGTTTAGCTCAAATTATTTTAGGTGCTCTTGCAATTATAGTATCATTATTTGTTATTGCTAACCCTGGATTGGCTACAATAACATTGGTATATTTCGTTTCACTATTATTTTTTATAGTAGGAATTGAAGAAATAATAACAGGTATCTTCTCAAAGAGCAAATCTCGTCTTGCAAGTATAGGTTTAGGAGTTCTAGTGTTAATATTAGCTGGTTTGGCATTAGCATTTCCCGTAGGAGCTACTTTTGTTCTTATTTTATTGATAGGCCTAGCATTGCTTTTTGATGGAATTGGTAGAATAAGTCATGGAATAGGAGAAAAAGCAGAGAATAAATTTGATAGATTCTTTAGTATAGGCACTGGAATCTTATCTATTGCTATTGCTATAGCGATAATCGTGTCACCAGCATTTGGTTTTGCATTTGTAGGCTTCTTGATAGGAATAGCCATTCTTATAACTGGAATACAAATTATAGTAGCAGGATTAAGGGGTCGGAAAATGAGTTTCAAGCCTCCAACTACAAATATAGGAAAATAGATAGATTAAGAATATTCAATATATTTTTAAAGATGTACATATTCTTACTCTAAAGTGAATGAGTGAGAGTAAAAATAAGATTCTAAATATCTTATTAGAATACAAAATTAAAAGGAATTAAATCATATGCATAAAAATTATGATTTAACGCTAGCGATATTGAAATAGTGAGTAATAATAAACAAGTTTTTAAATAAACCGCTTTTACTATTATTTACCTACGTATATTTATCTTTAGACAAAAGATTGGGTGTTAGAGTTTGTCGCCATAACTTTGACACCCACATTTCAACAACTTTTTAAATAAAGTAATTTTACTATTGATTGCTACTATGACAGATTGTTATCGCATTTGTTTCAAGGGTTGGGTGTTATTGTAGCCTCTAACACCCAAACACCTGAAGATTCAACAGATTCATAATTAACAAAGTTACAGGAAAAATTTAGGAGCTAAGGAAATAAAAAATCTGACTTAATAAATGTGATTACTTTTTCTACTTATTAGAAGTAATTTATATGAATTAAGGAGAAGTACAGATGTTAAGATAAGTAGAGATTACCTTAACATATTTGAGGAACAATTTTTTGTTGCTTAATAGCAATATGCAATAAACAAATTTAAATTATTTGTGATACAAGATTGTTATCAAAAAAATCATATATTTTTTAGAGTGAATATTTCCAAATTGTGAATCAACAATATTTTATTTTATTTCCTTGTTTATTATATACTACAATAAAATTCCAAGGAAATTGTATAAGTGGGTGTTAAATGTTTATACATTCTTTTTAACACCACCTTTTTACACTAACATCAAAAAAATTCTTATTGTCTCTCATTGAAGTAATTGTTGTTGACTGATTAAAGAATTGACTTCTATATTTTAAAAACCTTAAATTTAAGGCTCTTAAGTTAACGATAAGTCTATAGCTGTAGTTATCCTCTTTCTAATCCAATGGGTTTTAGATTTAAGAATTATGACATCCACAATTGTAGTTATGTAATTAATTCATTACAGATAAATTAATAATTATTTTATATTTTATTATAATAATATAACCAAAAAATTGCTAAAAATTTAACTGATATAAATAAAATAACTTAACTATTTGGACACAATAATCTCTAAGAAGAATCACTATAAAAAGTTATTGATACAAGTCTGTCATGTGAATTGGACTTTAAAATAAGAAGTTATTTTTTGGTAAATAAAAGTACCTATTATTTTTCAGAAAAAAAAGAAATACTATATTTATATAACTTATAAATATAAAATCAGTTTTTATTATATTTATAAAAATATTAAAAAAAAGCATCTTCATATTATTATCTTTATCTATCCCTTTTATTCTATTTACTTTTAGTACTGTTTATGCACAATCAAATCAACAACAACATCTTAAAAATGAAAATATTACTCTTTTTGATTCCAATTTAAAAATTGAATTAGTAACATCGGGACTAGACTTTCCTACTACTATGGCATTTTTGGGGCCAGATGATTTTTTAATTCTGGAAAAAAATACTGGTAATGTAAAAAGAGTAATAAATGGTGTATTGCTAGAAAAACCACTTTTACATGTTAATACAAATATCAAAGATGAACGAGGTTTGTTAGGTGTTGCTGCCAGCAAGAAAAAAATATCTGATTATCCTTATTTTGTAGAAAATAAAAAGTTAACACATAATGTATTTCTCTATTACATAGAATGTAATAAAAAAGGGCTAGACTGTGAAAATATTATTTACAAATATGATTTGGATAATGAAAAGAATAAACTTGTAAATCCCAAGTTATTAGTAGGTTTACCATCATTTCCTGACCCTTCACACCTTGGTGGAATAATAGATATTGGACCAGATAACAATCTTTACTTTACTGTAGGAAATTTTCAAAATACAATTCCATCGATAATATACAAGACGAAAACCCAGAACTTTAAAGATGGTGAACCAATTGATGGAAGAGCAGGAATTTTAAGAATGACACAGGATGGATATCCAGTTGTAAATGCTAATGGTAGTGGATTGATTGGAGACAAATATCCTCTTTACTTGTATTATGCGTATGGTGTAAGGAATAGTTTTGGATTAGACTTCGACCCTGTAACCGATAAACTCTGGAATACTGAAAATGGACCTCGATTTGGTGATGAAATAAACTTGGTAGGGCCTGGCTTTAACAGTGGCTCCGATAAAGTATATGGAATATGGGAATCTGATGCATTGGGACGTATGGTTAAAGATACAACAACAGGTGAGCCCA
>DATFCH010000204.1:0-2130 GCA_035253345.1 Nitrososphaeraceae archaeon | reverse complement strand
TTTTAGTATAGACCATGTATATATTTAGTATATACAAAGTATATGAATTTTACTATCAAACTGGGGGAAAATAGATATACTTAGTATATAAACAATTTATATGCCAAGAAAAGCAACCACCAGAGAGATCGAGACTACGGCATCAGAAGCAGGAAATGGAGCACATGTTATTGTTCCAAAACAATGGATTGGAAAAAAAGTAAAAGTTACCTTACTTGAATAAATACTAATAAAAATTCCCCTAAAAAATATCACATAGATGTAACCGAAATAGAATATCAATTTGAAATCCAAATCCGATCTTCCATAGATTAAGAAATGATATCTGTAGCATTCTGTTCTGTTTGTGGTAAAAATGAATTTAAAATGAGTGAATTTACAAATAAAAATGGTAATGTTATCTGTAAAAAATGCTGGATTAAAGAAAATAACAGTAATTGAAATTTCAAGAAATTTATCTTGATTTTCTGCTCTAAATTTATTAGGCAGTTTATAACTCAACAAAAAATACCAGAGATCTATAAAGAATATAACAAATACATTTTAAGGCTACTGATTTAGACAGAAAACTCTTATGACAGATCAAGATAGGAAAAGGAGAACAAAGGGAAGGAGAAAAAAAACTCTTTTTGAATTTATAGAACATCCTGAAGAAAATAACAAATATAATAAATTTGAATCTTGTAGATTAGAAGAAAAAAATGATATAGAATCTCACTCTAGCATTATGGGATCTCATCCAAACTACTTAATTATATTTTATACTTTTGTTGTAAATTATAAACAAATACTAAAAATTTTTGGATCCACAAAAATGAAATCAATAATAAGAAATTTCAGAAATAATGGATCATTTGCAATCATTTTAATTATATGTATTTTCCTTAAATAGAGAAAATAATAATTTAAGAAATGAATTTTGAAATACCTAAAAATATTTGTGAGATCTGTGGAAAAGAAGCAATTTCTGGAATATTAGAGAATGATAAAATTGAAATTGATAAACAAATTAGAATAAGATATACATGTATTGATCATTATATGCAACTCTATCAAAAGATAGAGAAGAAAAGAAAAACAAGAAATGAGTTCTATTAAAGAGATTATGATACTATTTCATATGAAGGAATAATAAAAGAAACTGAAATGGTGTAGGGATATTATTAAACCAGTGAATATACGTTTGATAGACTGGTTTAATGAAATCTATTGAGATAGGTATACATCATTCAGATTTCCGGAAAGAGGATATTATATTTTTAATACTAAAATGAAGAAGCAGTAATGCAGGTTCGATTTTGTCCTTTCTGTGGTAAAAAAGTCTAAGTTATTTATAGATCAAAAATGAGCAATCAAACAATAATACAATTAATCCTAAACCTTGTAATTATATGACTGTTCAAATCTAAAAATATTCTGAAAAAGTTTATTCTATATTTTTATAGTAAATATGTTTTAAATTGAAATGCCTACTAAAGTAACATTAGAACTAATCATCAATGATAAAGCCTTTTATGAATTTGAAACTAATGAAAATATAGAAAATTATATTGTAGATTTTCAAAAGTTAGTAAATACTTTTTCGTATGTTAAGAAATGTAATATTGTTTGTATTTTAAGAGAAGGAGAAAAGAAGTGAAAAAGAGATTCAAGAATATTATTAGTTAACTTAACAGGTAAAGGATTGTCATTTAGATTTTATTGTTATTATGGCAGAAAATGAGAACCTGAATAAAATTCATAAATCTATGATGCTAAAATAATACTATCATATTTCGAGTTCAAATAAAAACTTGATGATGACGGCAAATTAGGTAAGAAGATCTATCAGCAATCTTTCAAGTCCGCCATAGTCTGGACCAAAAATTCAAAGACACCCCATTGATTTAAGTTCAGACTATGACGGTTTTATTTTATATTATACTTCATAATCATATTCTCAAGATATAGAATGAGAATTACAAATATCGATAAATATATTGATTTTATTTACAAATTAAATCGAAATCAATATGTCATAATAGAGTCATAGTCTGGACATAGAATATTGCAATTGGATTCACTCATATTGTTTTGTTCAGATTATGGCAAGAAATTATCTCAAATCTTTATAATCAATATAGAATTTCT
>DATFCH010000203.1:0-3811 GCA_035253345.1 Nitrososphaeraceae archaeon | reverse complement strand
AAATTTACCAATAGTAATAGAGACTATTTTTGATTTAACATCTATGTTTAGTATATTTTTGATTTTATTAATGAAAACGAATGCTAAAAATATCAAACCACCAATCCAAATTGATGCCGCTATAGTATGAAAATAATCTATTAAAAGAGGAACAAAATTACCCAAAGCTGCTGAATGAGATATTAAACTATTAGTTAATAATATACCAAAACCTATTCCGATAATTAGTAAATATGTTTTTTTATTATTTATATCCAGAATTTGAAGATGACTGATCGGATTATTTGATCTGTATATGATTAGTAATATTGTTAAAAGTCCAAGTGAAAGTAATAGTCTCGCTATAATGATTTTTCCAAATTCTGTATTAAATACATCTATTATTGTTCCTCCTATAGATATTGCCTGTATTACTACTATAGCAACAATAGATGCAAGTACTAGAAGATTCGATAAAATTAATAATTTTACTAAATTCCTTTGTATAGTATTAAAATTAGTTTGTAAAATGTTCTTGAGCCAATTAAAATCTAAAAATGGTCTCTGAATCCATAGATATGCAAATGGTGCTCCAACAAGTATTATTTGTCCTATGTAACCGGCTATTCTAGCTGCAGAATTTTCAATTGACAGAATATCAAAGATTCCTTTTGTATCTTTCGTTTTGATATTTGCAAAATTACCAGCATTAGTTGTTCCACCTTCTTTACCAATATTAAAAACAACCGAATTATCAACTACGTGTCCATCAACCGCAGATAAAACTCTTGTTGTGATTGTATATGATCCTTCCTCTAATTTCTGTTTTAAAGGCATTGTAATAGTGGCTTCATCTTTATTTACATGCTCCGCTTGACCTCCCCCTATCTCTTTCCCATTGGGATCTACGAGGAATATTTGGCTATGTTGCAATACAATTGGTTCACTGAAATAAATTGTAACCTTACGAGGCGAAGATTCTACTGTTTGAAATTGTTTTGGATCCGAATCTACAACTACAGGGTGAGCATAGACATAAGTATAAGGTGTGAATATATTAATAACCAAAAATACCGCAATAACCAAAAGTGGTAATTGTAAAAATAAAAAAGAAGACATCTCTATCTATCATTTTACTATGAGATGATGATAACTTGATGTATATTTTACTTGAGTAAAATTCAGACTATAGATTAATACATAAAATTCATAAATAAAAAATTCGTTACAGGCATATATCTAGTCAATATATATTTAGTCAAAGTCTAACAAAAATATATTACATTACTTTTATGTAATCGCATTATCAAATATTATTTGATAAAAAAATATTTCTTGTTGACACTTATTCCCATGTTATTGATGGTATTATTTCATTATGAATATTCCGTACAAAAGAATTCTAATAATCTAGCATATGCTCATATTTTTCCAGGTACACCAAACTCTGAATTTGTAAAAAAAGACGGCTATCAAATAGGATTTCTTCCATATCCTAAACACCCAATAATAAACGACAATGGTACCCTTTTAAATTTGAACGTTCAGCAAAATGGAAATGATGTAAGTAATACATATGTATCTTTAATAATAATGGACAAGAATACAAAAAAGATAGTTCATCAGGTACCATACAAATTTTATGTATTTGCAGATATGAGTTATCCCTATATGTTCAAGAATGATGGCGAATATTCATTATCCTTACTAACAAAAATCTCAGGGGATGAAAAATATGAAAATAATCCTCTTATAACTACTTTTGACCTATCTACAGAGGGTGCAAGTAAAAATGATAATATAAATTCAATTATTATTTGTAGTTTAATTGCATTAGTCATAACAGTTACTCTAATATCAATTATTTACTTGAAAAAGAAAAAAATAAAATTAAATGTAAATAAAAAGACTAAAAGTTGAAATCTAAAAATATTAATATTGAAAATTATTTTAAAGAAATATGAAGAAATGTCTACTAAAGAGAATAAAAAATCCTTTTATCTTTTTATAACAATATTTAGTTATAGATAACTTAATAATCAAATTTTATTTACATGAGTGATTTAATAAAGTTTCTTGTGAAAACAATCAAATAAGGAGAAGTATCTTGTTTAAACTATATTTATCTATAATCTCAATATTGTTATTATTAACAAGTTCAATTCCGTTTAATGTTTACGGTCATAGCTTTGAATCGGACGATTCTATAACTTTTTTAACTGTACTTGAAAAAACAAAAACAGCACTAGAACTTGCGAAGAAAAACTATCCTTCTAATATTACTCTATCAATGGATCATTCAGATAATGCTGCTAGGCTAGTTTATGAATCATTTTATGCAGACGACAATATTGCAAATGATTTAGAATTTACTGAAAGATATAATAAAGAATCATCAAATTCAAATACCACTTCTAAAGCTTTAGTAGTTGTTACTCTCATTGACGAGGTATTAAGAAATTATGCTAATTCAATAGACTTGAACTTTGATCTTACAAATATGTCCAATTTATTGTATATAATACCAACAACAAGTTCAAACAATAAGCTTGATCTTGATAATTTGGAAAATTCTTATTTTGTTGACATTATGAATAAATCAGAAAATAATGATTCTAATTCTAATGAGTATAACAATACTCTGTTCTCATATAATCACAACATTATTAATTATGCGGATTATGAAACTGCTAAATCTCTTGCATTAAAAATTAACACATTATTTCAATTATATTTGAAATCATTTATTGGAATGGATAAGGCTAAATTAAATGATATATCAAAACTAGAAGATAATTTTTATGAGTTCTATTCTATGATAAGAGAAAATGTATCACCAGCAGAGATTATGAAAAAAGTACATATAGATATTCAACCTACAATGCAAAAATTATATAATTTAAAAGTTAAGGCACCACAATTATCCTAATTTAATTCAAATTGAAATTGTTATATTAGTCTTGGTTCCGAAATAACAAATTTATAATCAATAAAATCTTTTTGTATAGAGTTTTATGATCCTACAATTTATGAATGAATTTTATAGAAAATTTTGTAATCATTTTTAGTTAATTTATTAGCTATCGGGCTTCTTTCATTTACTATAGTGTTAGGGGATGGTAATATTTTTGGAAAAATCCATCATAAATATAAGTTTATTGATAAAGTCATATATTTTTTCAAATTTTCTTATGCAATTGAAAGAAAAAGATGAAAATAAGGGAGAAGAAAAAAACTCTAATGACAAGAAAAAATATATTTCAATATGGTTAGCCATCTTGTAGATTTCTCATATTTATCAATAGAATTGCGTCACTATCTTCTTAAAAAACCTAATAGATATATCTTAGCTTAAATATTTAGAATTTTATAATTCTTTGAGAAGAAAAAAATTTGAGTTATTAATGTTATCAAGATTAATAGATTGATGATATTTAAACTAGGACAGTAATTATCAAAGTCAGAGAAGTATAAGTGTTAAATATTCTTGTTAAATATAAAGTTAGATTTAGAGATTTGATTATCATTAGCATCATTAGGTTTTTAAATAATGTTTGTTTTGCTGAAACCTTCTCTTTTTAATTTCCTAATTGGTTCGGAGGGAAAAGGACCGTATAGATTTGTTGATATATTTGGAGTCATGATGATGGCAATTTCTATTTCTGGTGCTCCTTTATTGATTTTGGGAGGAATAGCATATGATCTATCAAAAAATTATGGAAACAAGTTAACAGGAGTGTTATTGACCTGTGCAGGAATTGTTTTGTAATAGGAATGATAATTTCTATTTACAAAAGTTTTTCTATATCCACTGACCTTTCTCACACAATGT
>DATFCH010000202.1:0-3827 GCA_035253345.1 Nitrososphaeraceae archaeon | reverse complement strand
AAATAATTATAAAATATTTTTTAATTATTATGAATCAACATAATTTCCTAAAAAAACATCAAACCTCTTTAATTTACTCAATTATTGGATTCACCTTACTTAGTATGACTATTCCTGAATCTTTTTCACAATTGCAAAATGATGCAATACAAAATACTGTTAACGATGATTTTCAATCTTGGGACAAAGTTAAGGAGAATGTACAAATAACAAAAATTGCTACTTCTTCATACAATATAATGAATGATACTACAGGACTATTAGGTACTTTTGATAATATATACACTATAACTGGAAGTAGTGATTCTTTATCTAAATCTAAAGATGTAATTATTACTTTGATAACTAGTGATTTTGGTAAATCACCTACTCTCGGATATATTAGAGCTGCTGACGTAGAACACATATTTGATACATCTAATAGATCTGATTCATCATCGCCTTTAGCCTTACCAAATCCATTCGTCGATGAACAAACAATAAACTATACTCTAAATCAAGAAATTTCAAACGCAATTGACGCAGCAAAAAATATACAATTTTCAACAATTGCAATACAATGCAACTTCGGAATGAATATAATGGATTGGAAATGTAAAGACCACGGAATCTTTGGATAGAGGTAAAGTAATTTTTTATTTTGAGCAGACCATATATAACTATGAAGATAATGCACTAATATTGATTTTTATTGAACATATAATTTTAGTAATAAACTCTAATGATCGAATTGCATTTACTTTCTCAATCTTCTTTTGAAACTTATTATGACTTTTTTTTGCAAATAGGCATTGGATAAGAAATTTTTATTTTGGTTTAAGAATTATTTAATATCCTGAGTTTGCAATTAAGAGTTTAACGAGCTACAGCCTCCCGTATTAATAAGGAGCAAACCAGGAGACTACATCCAGACATGTATTAATTGTCCGTCGGCTAACTATTGAGAGAAATAAAATATATAAAAATTTGAGACAATTTGTAATAAAATGGCTAACTTAAATGAAATATGTTTTTATTAGTTAAATTGTATTTTCAAAAACATATCTATAAATTTAAAATATATATTTTATGTAAATTCATGACCTCTTAAGGCTCTATAACTGAAGTTAGAGATATTTTGACACTAACATGTAATTTTGGTTAATAATAATAGTAAACGTATATTATATGGACACATTAATTTGAAATACCATTTCTATTTTCTAAAATTTGTAATAGGTGTAAAAAGGAAATTCAATCATCAATCTTTTTATTTTATTACAATAAACCAATAACATATATAAGATTTTAAGGCTCTGTTAAGTTAACGATAATTCTATAGCTGTGAATAACTCTATTCTTATCATGTTATGGTAATAACATTTGAGAGAAATAGGACATCCACTATTGTAGTTATGTGTTCTTTGTATTTGTATTTTCTTGGATTAAGTTTACGCAATACATCAAAGGCATTAGTAATATTTGGAGATAAGAAAAGGAGTTACGTGTCTGTATGGAACTGGATCCAGAAATTCAGTTAATTTCCTCTTTATAAGAGAAAGAGAATTTCTGCTTTCATAATTGATGAAACTGTCATTCAGATTGGCTGGAAACACTACTACTTGTGGATGGCAATAGAATCTTTACATAAAACAAACTTGGGATATACATTTCTGAGAGTAGAAATATGCTTGTTGCTAGACAATTTCTGCAATCATTGTTAGTAAAATATGGTAAACACAGTGTATATACTGACGGTGGTACTTGATATCCAGAAGCCTGCAAAGTACTGAATGTGAATCATCATATACATACACCACTCGAAAAGAGCTTGATTGAAAGGGTAATGCAATATTTTAAGGATAGAACCGAGTCTTTTGATGATTATTATCCTTGTAGGAAAGATGATGATTGCCATATTGATCATGTGTATAATTGAATAGAACTATTTGTATCAATGTACAATAATACTATAGTAACAAAGAGTAATCTTCTTCTTCTAATAAAGGAGGTATTAATCTAAGTTTACAGAGCCTAATTCTAAGATTTAAGGAAGTCCATTAAAATCTTACAAATTGGAATAACCACAAAACTGTTGCACCTATTGCAGCACTAGCAGGAATCGTAATAATCCAAGCATATATTATTTTCCTTCCTATACCCCATCGTACTGCCGAAAGTCTTCTCGTTGTTCCTACGCCCATGATAGCACCTGATATTGCATGTGTTGTACTAACAGGAATTCCTAACCATGCCATAGTAGTCAAGATTACTCCACCACCTGTTTCTGCACAAAATCCCTGATATGGTTTTAATTCGGTAATACGAAAAGCCATTGTTTTCACTATTCGCCAACCTCCGAAAAAAGTTCCAATAGCTATTGCTGTAGCAGCTGAAAGAATTACCCATACCGGCACTTCAAAACTCTGTGCATCCAAAAATCCTCCAGATATTAATAAAGCTGTAATAACTCCCATTGTTTTTTGTCCATCATTCGCTCCATGTGTAAGAGAAAAAAATGCAGCTGAGGCAATCTGTAATTTACCAAACACGCGATTTACTTTTCCTGAAGGGGATTTTCTTAAAAAATATATGAGTAATATTCCAAATGCCAAAGCAACGATAAATCCAAGAACTGGAGAAACTACAAGAAATGTTAATACTTTTTCGATGCCTCCAAACACTAACGCTTCAAAACCACCGAAAATTAATGCAGAACCAATTAATCCTCCAATAAGTGCATGGCTACTAGATGATGGTAAACCAAAATACCATGTAATTAAATCCCATACAATTGCTCCAACTAATCCAGCTAGTATAACTTCAGCAGTTGAAAAATTAGGTTGAATAATTCCTTTACCTACAGTTGCTGCAATAGCAGTACCGAATATGAATGGGCCAATAAAATTGGCTAATGCTGCCATACTTACTGCTTGAAGAGGTTTTAAAACTCTAGTTCCTACAACGGTTGCTATTGCATTAGCTGCATCATGAAAACCATTTACAAAATCAAAGAAAAGGGCAGCAATTATTCCTGCTATAACTAACGATATTGGTTCCACTTTGTTTAAATTCCTACAAAAAAATTACTTTTAACCATATTTGAGAACAATATCTTCAATTATATCAGCAACATCCATACAGCGATCAACAGAAGATTCTAAATTTTGATAAATTTCATAATTCTTGAGTATTTGTACCGCATCATTTATCTCGAATAATTCCGCTATAGCTTTTCTATATAGACGATCAGCATCACGTTCATATTTTTTAATTTTACGGCAATGTTCTATTAAATCTCCATTTTTTTTTGATGTATGTAATTTTATTAATGAACTATGTATTTCTTTTGAAGATAATTGTAAAAGATTAGCAAGGTCTAACATATAGGACATTGGTTTTTTAATTTTAAATAGTATAAATCTATCAGCGGTACCATCTACATAATCTAAAACTTGATCTATTGTACTAGTTAATCCTGATAGATCTTCTCTATCCAATGGAGTAACAAATGTCTGTGATAAAGTTGTAAAGAACTCATGTGTAATACTATCGCCTTTATGTTCAAGTTCTTTTATCTTATCTTTATTCTCAGAAAGTGATTTTTCATAATCTGATAATAATCCTACAAGTAATGTCGTTGCTTCGACTAATATAGATCCTTGTTTTTCTAAAGAACCAAGGATTAATTTATCATTGACACGAGCCCATGTAAGCCAATTACTAGGCAAATTTCCATATCACATTAACATGTTAAAAGTTAATATATTATAAAGCATTAGATATTTTTATCTGAACTTTTCTATTACTAATAATAGAAGATAATTTTTTAATAGATTATTTTTTAA
>DATFCH010000201.1:0-3907 GCA_035253345.1 Nitrososphaeraceae archaeon | reverse complement strand
TTTAAAAAAGATAAATTTGTAAATTAAAAATCGGTGAGAAAACGGATGTAATTACAGATGAAAAAAAGAATGTAACAAAACGGAGAAGTAAAAATGTAAGAAATGATATACGAAAATCCTGAAATATCTGTGAAATCTGTGGACAACTAGCTCTTTCTGAAATATAGGAGAATGATAAGATTGAAGATATCAAGCAATTTAGAATAAGATATTCATGTATTGATCACTATATGCAGCTCTATGAAAAGATGAAAGAGTAATGAAGGAAAGATATGAAATGAGTTCTTCCTATATATCATTATACTTGAATTTTTTTAACGTATCAACTATAGAAATAATACAAAAAAAATTAATACTAGAAATGATATAGTGTATACATATGTTCTTGAGTGACCCTCAAGGCAGAAAAGGTGTTTGCCTACGCCTTTAGAACCTGAAAATCTGCTAAAATAAGGTCGAGGTTTCAAGTTGGTAGTTTATCCGAAAACATGTGTTTGACGACTATAAGAAAAATAAGTAGGCTATAGAGCACAGTCACAAAAACTATCAACATTTGTATTCTTCTTGTTAGTTAAGCCAGTAAAACAATTTTATAATAACAAAAATATGCGGAACTGTTCCGCATCTGCAAATAAACAGTTATTATAACAATTACAAAAGTTGGATATAGTTAAATGAATTTTATCGACTTATATTTATCTCACTGAGTTGAATTATCAGTAAATTCATAAACTTTTGTTTCTTCTACTTCAAGTATGTTTATCCACTTTACCATCAAATCGTATGAATTCAAATCATTGACTAGATTTTCATCCAAATCCATTTCAAAAGGTGCTTTCATACCTGGTTTTAGATCATGTGGATTTGAATATGTATTTTCAGTGTCAGAAATATTTCCATTTTGATCATAAAATGTTGCAATTATCTCAACATGGGTTACATTTTGTCCTACATTATTTTGTACCTGACCAACTAACCTATTATCTTCCTTTATTTTATGGCTTTTCAGATCTACACTGTGTGTTGAGGTTTGGGCATAACTAAGGAGACTAAAATATTGCGATGTCGTAAAACTTCCTATTACTAACAAAGAAATCAAACCCATTAGTAATTGCAGTTTCATATTCACATATTTTTCGACTAAGTAATTAAGGTTTTTCGTGAATTTCTACTGTTTTTTCGATCTATAAATTAAACCATGATGAGAAAAACCGTTGCCGCATAGTAGTGTTACCAAAAAATACCCTATGTACTAAGAAAAAAATTATCTCCAATTAATATAAAGAATATAAGATTATTTCTGGTACCAACGTGAAAAGGCAAATTTAACATATTTAGGGCATTCCACTTGATTAGTCATCATTTAATATTCTTCCGGAGTTTTTATTGAATAAAAAATTATTTATTTCACATTTTAATAAACACGAGATCTCCTGGTTGATACACTAGTAAGGAACTAAACGCACAATATATCGAAAAAGGATTCACAGGTATGTTTAGTACATAGTTCTTTTCTCATGGTTGTTTGTATTAATTTGATAATTTGGCTTAACATTGCACATCAAATTTCTTTCTTAAATGTTAAATAAAATTTTAAAAATTTTGCATCATCAATAGAAACTGGTTTAGATTTGCCTATAGGTATTTCTGAAGATAATTCAACATATTTATAAGAAATTATTTTTGTTTAATGACAACCAATAAATTTATACTAATTTTATTATTAAGGATTTCATTTACCCACATTACTTTGAGATTATTCTCTAAAAATTGAATCTATATTTATATCTTGTAAGCAAAGAAAATCTGATTATAACATTTTTATAATGGAAAACCAGACTAAGAGAACTAATCAATAAGTTTCCAAATCAATAGTTTGTAGTTTATAGATCTAGATTATATGAAGCTTTGAGTCTTTATCCTAATCATTGTCTTGATTAAACAATTTTAATTTTATATTTCACTTATAGATCAATATTTATTTATGATAAATAACAATTGAATCACCATGCAGCTATATCTTTCTGACCTATAATTTTAGTTGGTTTTATTTTTATCAATAACTCTCCTTCTGAACTATTTCTCTTACCGTACTCGTCTGCTTTATCATTACCCATATATCTTGCTGCTATTATTTTAGCCCATTTGAAGAGTTCGTTTGGTTCAACATTAATTATTTCTGCTATACCATCAATAATAACAAATGAATAAAGTGGAATCTGATCATCCACGCATAAACGAACTTTATTATCACGTTGAATATTTTTGGCTTTTACTGAATTTTTCCCTGTATTAAATATTATATTATTTTCTTTGTCTAAAGTATACCAAATAGGAACAATATGTGATCTTCCATTTTTGTTGACTGTTCCAAGTTTACCTGTAAAAGTCCCTTTTAAAAGAAAATTTCGAATTTCATAATTAGTCATTTCTGGCATTGCTATTATTTGTAGTATTTAATTATTATAGATTATATCAAAATTTATCCATCATTAAACAATATTTTGAACGACAATATTATGTTAACAACATTTTAGACGTGTTCGAACTATATACTAACATGATTCAAAGGCATTTTAATATCCTAATTAAAAATAAAGACAAATAAAGAAGACTCGAAATTTGAAAAAAAGATATGGAATACTTTTTTAAACTAAATTCATGATCAGCACAGTTGTAATGTATATTTTATCACGGTTGCTTTAATTGTAAACATATTAACAGTAATTGAAAATGTGTTTACAAAACGAGAAAGTATAAATCAAAGGATTAAAAATTACTATATCCTAGATTTTTAATATCATTAAGAAAACTCCATTCGTTTTTTATATTAACCCCGGATTTCGCAATACGATATAGTGCTCTAGTAATCTTATTCTTATCTTTTACAAATGTTGTTGGAACATGCATCGCTATTAAGAATCCTTTTATTCCAAACATTTTTTTCCAGTCATCAGGGTAAGGCAGATGTATTGGGGTAAAATCTAATGGTATTAGTTCATGAGGGGATTTATTATTTAGATTTTTATTTTTCCATAGGTATCCGACATAACCAGGACTTGATTTTAATGGATCTTTACTTTTTGGTTTAATTGCTTTGTCTATAATACTAGGATCATAGGTTCTTCCAACTACTATAAAGGAAGTTCCTCCGTATCTCTTTATTGCTTTTGTTTTTTGTTCTAATTCTTTTTGATCTAATCTTCTTTTATTAAAAAAGCCAATTATATGTACTTGTAATATAGTTTTCTCATCTTTGTATCCAAACAATTTTAAATATTCTAGAATTTCTTGTCTTCTGTTAAATGGAACCTGAATAGATGCGATTTGTTGTTTTGAAACGTCTGATATTGATGATTGTAAAGATTTTTGCATATTCATTCTTTTACGTCTTATTAGATTATCCTTGTTAAATTGATCATTATGCATATACTATAATATTATATTATAATCTTAACTAATAAGAGATTTACCAAAGAAAATGATTATATTTTTTTTATTTTAGTATGATTATACAGATCTGTTAAGTTAACGATAAATCTATAGCTGTGAATATCCTATTCTAACTAGCATGTTATTGAAATTCTCAGAAATAGAATATCTATCTTTTTTGTTATGTACTCTTTGTATTTGTATTTTCTTGGTTTGAGTTTAAGAAATACGTAGTGCATTTGAACCATTTAAAGATAAAAAATAGTAGTTATGGACCTACAGAGATTCGATACTACAGAGAATTTACTGCCAAGATACTATAAATCAAAGTCAACTCACCAGTAATCTAAAGATACCTCTGACTTTATTTGTATATCAGGTTATTTCAGATCAGTAGTAATACGTCAATTGACAGAAAATGATGACTTTAGCGTACTGCTGCTTGTTATATTTTTATTATTTTTAATAATATACG
>DATFCH010000200.1:0-15958 GCA_035253345.1 Nitrososphaeraceae archaeon | reverse complement strand
ATTCCTACTACAGAATTCTTTGCACATTATGGCAACATTTACAATATTAAGTCAAATTTTCTGGTAGTTTTTGATAAAAAAGGAAATTACATAGCCAATCCAAATACAGAATTGTTAGGGAAGAACTATTTTGGAAATCAGGTTCAGCAATTCTTCCACAATAATCAGTTACAGTATAATCTATATAGCCAATTACTTAGAGGACAGCCAGGCTATGCTGTATATGATTTTGGAATTGGCGAAAGACTAAATACGGGCTACCCAGTTTATGTGCAAGGAAAACCGATATACTTCGTATCTGCAGTAACTCCCACTTCTATAATATATTCACAGATCAATGATGTAATTTTTACACAAAGAATAGAGACATTTTCACTTCTTGCTGGCACTACGGCTGCAATTGTAGTTTTCATCATATTTCTTATAGGATGGAGTAGCAACTTAAATGAGGAAGTTAAAAGAAGAACAAGAGAGCTAAAGGAATCAAATAAACAACTTGGAGTGGCTAATAAACAATTAAAAGTTAATGATAAAATGCAAAAAGAGTTTATTAATATTGCAAGTCACGAATTGAAGACCCCTACTCAAGCTATTCTAGGAATGTCACAATTATTACGAACACATCCTGAAAGAAGAGATGAAATGATAAATGCCATAGAAAGAAACGCCGTTAGACTTGAAAACCTTACAAATAGTATATTGGATGTTTCAAGAATTGAGAGCCAAAGTTTAAGTCTCAACAAAGAGAAGTTTAACATTAACGAAAAGATAAGAAATATAATAGATGATTTAAAATTAAGACACAAAGTAGAAATAACATTTGCTGATCCGAAATTAGATCCTATAGTTGTAGAAGCAGATAAAATTAGAATTTATGAGGTTATATCAAATCTCTTAGTTAACGCCATTAAATTTACACAGAAAAATAGTAGTAGCAATAGCGATGATGGTAATAGTCTAGGTGAGGACAATATAACAGTATTTACAATCATAAAATCCAACCAAGATTATAAGAAAGGTAATACTGGTAGCAGCGATGAGGAGGTTATTATTAGTATAAGAGATAGAGGAGTGGGTATTGACCCTGATATACAGAACAGATTATTTTCCAAATTCGTTACCAAATCTGAGACAGGCACAGGATTGGGGTTGTATATATCAAAGGGTATTGTAGAAGCACATGGTGGAAGGATATGGGCTGAGAATAATACTGAAGGTAAAGGAGCAACATTTTACTTTAGCCTACCGTTAAGCAAATAGTACAATTGTCATTTTCTCATTTTTCAATTATTTTTGTATGTGTTAATAAGTATAATACAATTGTTTAGGATATAATGAACCCGAGAAAGCTACGCGCCGGTCGGGAGTGGAATCGTCCATGTAGTAGGGTTCTACTAATTAGTATTTAGCTTTTATTATTAGAAACTTAATGTTTTTGAAAATTTTCAGAAAATAAAAATTTGTGATTTTAGTCTAATTATTTATTTTAGTAGTGTTTTTGATGTATTGGAAGATAAGCTAAAAGTAGCCATAGGGGTAAACCCATTACGAGTTTCCAGCCATGAATAAATATCTGCCAAAACATATTGCTGTATTGAGCCTATACCAGTCTTCCATTGGGATGAAGGATAGAACAAATGGCCTAGGTCAGGATATGTTATCAAAGTATGGTCAGAATGATTTACATCTGTTAATCTTTGTTGTAAGAGAAACGCTTGTTGAACTGGAGTCTGAGTATCGTTTTCTCCATTGAGTATAAGGACTCCCGTAGATTTAGAGATATTACCAATTATACCGAGATTTGTTGTTAAATTAGACAATGATTTCCATAATACAGGACAGACACCGGGTTGGTTGCATTTGAGCGATTGGAAAGACGTGATATTTTGATACCCCTTTACCAGCAAAGGTTTAAGTTGTTTCTCAATACTTATGTAACCACTTGTGCCAAAATCCTTTGCCAGAGTGCTAGTTATGGCTTCAGTATCATTAGTAAGCATAACAGAAGATGGTACCAAGAAATTTCTTAACAGAGAGTCGTTGGCTATTTGTTGTATTGATATCAATCCAGTGTTATTTCTATCCAATTACTTGTGAAGCGTACTCCAAGGGTAATGATACATCTTGATAGTACTCTACTGCTTTTACAGGGTTCTGGGCTAAGACACCCATAATTATTATGTTCTTTACATTTGTAGAATTATCTATTGCTATTCTTGGAGTGTAAAGTGTGCCTTCACTATGACCAATTATATTTATTCTCTTAGGGTCTACTTCAGGCTGTTGTAAAAGAACATTCAAAGCTTTCTTGCCATCTTGAATATAATCATTGGCTGTAGCATTTTCCCAAACATTTGTGTCTAAAATGGTATAATTTGCAGTTACACCTCTTTTGTCATATTTTAATACTACAAAGCCTCTTTCTGATAGATATTGTGAGATTTCAAAAAAAGGTTGAGCCGATGGATATATCTTTGACCCTGTTGCATTATCAATCTGGATATATCCTGCAGTCTCATTCATATCTACTGCACCTGACCCATGAATAAGAAGAACACCAGGAAATGGACCATTTCCAACTGCAGGAATAGTCAGTTGAGCATTAGTCTTCACACCATTGCCTAAATCAATAACCATGTTTCGATATTTTATTGTCTCTAGGTCTTGTTGAGCTAGTATTGTAAAGTTATTACCAGATAATAGTAATGATATAGAATAAAGAGAAAGAATTATGGATAATATCAGTAGTACTTTCAATATGCTATTGTTATAGCTGAAGTATATAAGGTTTGGATGTTGTGTGTCAGTATTATACTTCAGGGTTTAAAATGCGATGTATAATTGGGAATGGTTGACAGTAATTTTTGACTAAATCATAAAATGAACATACTTATTGTGAAACGGAGTTTGAATTCATCATTATTACTGTATATGATATTAATGTAAATAAGAAATGAACCATATTTGACTTTTCTAAATTTTCCACAAGTGTAAAAATAAATAGATATGATTTGGTAAAGTTCTGGTAGATTTACTTATTTCAGATAAGTAGCGGAAGCCGAGAAAACTATTGACCCATTGGAGTAATACTAATAGTGGTTCCAAAATAAGAGTCTACTTTTGTAGAAATACGACGTAGTATTTAGTTTTTATTATTAAAAACTTAATTTAAATTGTTAATAATAATTACATTAGATTTTTGACAATCAATGTAACTGAATATATATAGTTTGAATAGAATAAAATAAATAAAATTAAAATTTATTTTAAAAAAATAGATGAATTAGTTAGGGCAGGTCAATAAAGGTATGAAAATATGAGGCTATTATAGCGATATAAAAGATATTACGAATGTGCTCGTAAAAGCCTACGCGCCTAATAATACCTTATGAGCATGAAAGTCAGTCATATGTCCGTAAATCTATACTTGAAGGGCTGTAAAAAGAATTTAGGTGTTATAAAGTACAACAAACAGAAATAACAAAATTAAATTTTATGTAGGTTTATTTTGTTTTATAATTTTAAGAACATTTTCTACTTAATTTTATTCAAATCTTTTAATATATTTTCACATCTTTGCTGCATTTCTTCACTCATTTCATCCATTCCATCCATTTCTTCAGCCTCTAAACATAATCTAGTAGTTTTATCAATAATACTTTCTTGGCTTTCCCTCATATCAACTTCTTGTGCATATACAGGTAAATTTCCTACTAAAAGAGCAAAAAATCCCATAATAAGATATGTTGACAATACACATACTTTCAATAACCTCTATTTATAATTTTTAGTTCCTATTTCAATTTCTTTACTTTAAGCTAACCGTTGATATCGTATGTTGTTGATATAAATAGATACGAATACAATTTAACTGAAGAGGAAAAGCAATCAATTTAAATTATAAACTTGGGCTGCAACTTGTTTCTTTAGAATGATAGGCATAAAGAGATTTGAACTTATCATATATGGGAATTCACATATCTAATATTTAGCTTTTATTATTAGAAACATAACTGAAGATTTAGAAATAGCTTTAAATCCTTATCTAAAGCTATGATATAAAATTTTGTATTATTAATCTAGTAACAAGTATTCATGACTATAATCCAAATAATTTTTTAAAATCTTCAATATAGTCCGCAAGAGAGGGAATTAGCAACAATAGTCCTGATAATATAAATTGAATTAGGAATTTGAAAGAATTCAAATCAAACGGCAATATTTGCACCCTATTTACCTCGTCACGGGTATTTTGATAAGGGGAAACATTATGCAAATATTTTTCTGCATTTTCTGTTTGGTTTTCTGGGTCATTAATATTAATCAATTTATTATACCAGTAAGCAATCTTATCATCAAGAAGATTAAGAACTTGATTTCTCTTTCCAGATAATATTGAATAGATATGTATCTGGGGGAAAAAAAGATAAAGAGATTAAGAAAAATGAATATGCTTCCATAGTAAACTAGATTTTGTCCCACGAACAGCACAGGATACTGATAATAACCTATAACCATTCCTCCTGCAACATAAACTGCTCCATAAAGTAGTAATCCTACTATTGGTCCTAATCCTCCTTTTTTATCTGAATGAAAGATGTTGATACCACTCTAAGATTACTAAGTCGCCATGGCAAAAATGCTATCTCCAATAAGATTGCAAAGCACCTTGTTCCTATAGGAATTACAACAACTGCAATTACTACATAGGATATGATGTCTGTAAGACCAGTTGCTTCGTCGATGCATATACGAGGTTCCTGACAATAATTAGATGGATTAAACCATGCAAAAGGAAATAGAATTTCAAAACTGATTATCAACACAAGGAAATCCCACGGTCCAATTAGAGATTTCTATATAATTTCATATACAGCTTCGTCAATAATTTTATCCTTTAATAGTCGGCTAAAATTCTGGAACAATTTCTTCTTGTAGATAAAAATCATAAACAGAAGAACGTAGGATAAAAGGGCGAACCAATTGATAACTGATATCTGTGTATCTTGCTGACTAGTATTGAAACCATCGAGGAGAATAACTATTGCAAATAATATACCAAATGATAAGACAAGAGGTAGTATTGGGTATTTAAGATAATCTTTATCATTCCAATCCAAATCTACTGGCCATCTCCAGAATATTCTCTTTTGAGTAAGCAGCCAATGGAATGACCATTTACTACTTTGTTTCATGGGGTTTAAGATATAATGTTCAGACTATAATAAAATTAGTCTAATCAGACTGGAGATTATCAGTAGAATAAAAGGTAATGATAAATGATAAACAATTTGATAAATTAAGATATAATGGATGTATAGATTCCTGATACCATATTTAGCACAATATTCTGCTGTTTGTGAAGATGTACCTGTAATTGTATCATGAGCTAACATGATAACAAGCATTGCAATAAAAGCTACACTTAATCCACTAAATATCAATTTTAATACATTTTTAATAGAGGGTTTTTTAGATAAAATCAGTAAAGCCATAATAGATATGAAAAAATAATTCTAAATAATATACCTAATTCATTTTTTTAACATGTTTCCTAAACTGTTTTATCTTTGGATTACAACTAAGTAAAAACATTCGAAAGAATGATTTTTACTCACGTAAAGAAATCGAGTTTGATTAAATATAATATTAGTTCATAATATTAATTCATTAATCGTCATCGTCTGCCTCTTCCATTGCTTCTTCTTCCTCTTCTGTAGCTTCTTTTGAGTCTTTAATCTCTACTATATTGTATCCCTGTCCAAAAGCTTCATTTTTGTAAATATTTTCTGTTTGTGAAAAGAAAGAATCAGCTAAAAGAATTGAAACTATGGTTATTACTAAGATGGATACTAACTTGTCCAATTTAATTAACTATATTATCAATATATTTTATTTAAATATTTTCTAATAACTTAAAAATAATATTCGCTAAAAAGAAACGAAAGAAGGATTTATACCTATTTTTATTGTTATGACCACTTAATCATCTAACGCATTAAATAAAAAATTGGTTCAACTAATTCTTGTCCTTTAAAAGTTAATTTGTATGATTTGTTAGTTAATCAATAGTTAATCTATACGCCTGTTGAATTAGCTTGAGCATTTTACTCATTGTGTTGGCATTTAGCACATGGGGTAATTTCTTGATATCATTGAATATAATTATGACATACCCTCCCTTGCTATTCCGTTCTAGCTACTTTATATTACAAGATTAGAATTGTGCATAATAATAAAATGGAATTAAATACTTGTCCTAAATGTAATTCAAGACTTTGGGGTGTGGAAAGGTATTCTGCACCTAAAAAATTGTTTTATCTGATTTGTAGTGATTGTCAATATTCAGAAATTAAAGAATGGGTTTACCACCAGAATCCCATTGAAATTAAGAAATGAGCTCTTCTATAGTCGATAAAGAAGATGAAGATGAAATTAAAAGATATTTGATAGACAAAGATAGTCATTCAACCATCATAGCAGTTTTTGAAGGCGATTATGTTCGTTTTGCAAAAGAGTTGATAAATGGTAAGCTTGGAGAAGAAAAGATAGTATCACAAGAAGAATTTGAAAAATTGGTCAAACAAAATGGATGGATAAAACAAGAAGATGAGTAATAATACTAACTCTATTATCAACCCCAAGCCTTGCGTTTATGGTTGTGGTACTCGTATCTACTGGGATACCAATACTAATTCATATTTGGAAGTTTTTACTAAAAATCGCCATATTTGCAAAAATAGACCTGCAAAGAATAACACAAGTTATCCTAAATCTAATGTACATAAACCAAACTATTACAATAAATTTTCAAAACAACCTAAACCAAAAATGAGTAATAGTTTAGAATTGATTACTGGTCCCATTGATTCAGTTCAAAAGAAATATGAAATATTATCTGATATCATCTTGGACCTAGGTGGAAAGACTCACGGTAGCCAGTCACAGATAACTGGAAACAATATTTCTCTAATGGTTTATTATGAAGTTCCAGAAGATAAAATGGAAGAAGTGAAATCTCGGTTCAAAAATAGTATTATTGTGTTAACAAGATAACTTTCGGAAATCATTTTCGAATTTCAGATAAAAAATTATCCGTTCGTCTACAAGCCTTTACTTCCTTCTATTTTATCTTGTTGTTCTGATTTTTGATGTGCGTTCAAGTCGTCAATAGTGCTGAAAATTCTATCACATTGTGGACATGTCAGTATTTCACTAATGCCTGCTGTAGAATTCATATTGTATACTATATCAACATAATATTTAACTAACAAGGGAATTATTGTTATTTTGAATAATTTCCTTTGCACACTCTCTCACCCTAAAGTATTCTACTAGTTATATTCAGCAGTTTTGCATGACGGATAATGGGACGAACAATACCTTCATTAGAATTGCTGCAGTAATGGAAGAAAAGACATGGAAAGAATATAGAAAATATTTGAATATTAACGATAGAAAAATATTTGATAATATATTCAAAATTGCAACTTTATATAATTCTGCTAGTTCATATGCTGCTATTCCAATACGGATACACCCAATTATCATATAAATTGTATTTCATCATTACAAGGCATTAAAAGAAAAAAATAAAACAATCTCTGAAATTGGTGACCATAGACTAGATATAAAAGAATCAAACATATTACAGAAGGAATTAAAAAAATGGAAAACATACTCGGATATATTACGTCAACCAAACAGGTATATGTTTAATGAAATGTTAAAGTCAATTTACAAATATTCAAATGCAATAGAAGCAAAAGAAGAGAATCAGGCTACAGAATCTCTAATTATGTCATTATAGTTAGAACAATACAAAAAATTAATACAATGTTGATTTTAGGAAAGGAAAAAGAGAAAGATGCCATAAATAATTCCAATCAATACAGTAAGAAGTATAATAAATTTTAACTTCATAATATTATTATTGTAGTATTATTATCATATAATTTAATCCTTTTATCATTTATGAGATTTTCTAGTTATTATTATGATTATTCTTGACTTGTTGTTAATGCTGTTTGTTAGTTTGTTACATTTTTTTCACTTATAACCTTTCCGCAGGGGGGTTAACCTAATTAATAAACTAATAAATACTTCATACCTTAACAAATAAGATAGTTAGAAAAGGTTACAATAGGAATCTATATATTATAATTGCAATTTCGTTTACTGTCAGCATTTTATATCTTTCTGTTTTTTCCTATACATTAGTTTTTGCTCAAAAAAATAATGATAATGATAAAAAAGAAAAAGACAAATTGGTAGTTCAAGCCGATATCAATTTGAAAAATGTAGATATGAATAATACCAAGTTCATAAGACTCATAGGTTTTATTAATGGAGAAGAGGTTAAGCAAGATATTCCTGTCTCTTCGATAGACAAAATTAAGAATAAACTAAATGTAGATTTAAAAGTAAATAAAAAAAATGATATAGTTAAAGCAAGTTCACCAGATGAATTCTTTGTTGTGCATAACAGGTAGGAGATGTAAAGAAAAATTATAATTCTATTTCTAAATTTGATTGTAATGAAGGCGATATACTGAGTACAAGTAAACCAACACCGGCTCGTTTATTCCAATCTAGTTCACATGTTTTTGAAAAAACTAAATCAGTTTATGGAGCTAATGTAAATAATACTGGAAATGACTCAGATGTAGATAAAGTCAAAATAAAAATACTTGCACCTCTCTCAGATAGAAAAGATACTAAAAAATTAGTTATTGCCGCTATGATAAAAGGTCAAATACAATCTGAAGTTATAGATGATGTTCAGGCAGAACTTGATAAAAGTGACAGTAATACAATACAAAGAACATTTACATTTGATAGAGACACAGATATAGGCAGAATTCAAATAGGAGATAGATATCATGCTTGTGTTGCTAGCGATGATTTAAGTCCGCCAGAAAGTCAAGAATGTGAAAAGAGAGTAATAAAACATTTTGATAAATCTAACGCTTTGCCTGCTAGATAGTTACAGACTATAAAAATATAAATCAAATAATTGATTTATCCTTGAATATAATTTCATATCTTTTTATTCATATCCATAACAATTATGCATCATTAAAATTGAAAAATGATTCTTTATTTTTTTGATTTCTTCTCTCTTTCATAAACCACTTGAAATAATCTGTTTTTGCCTCCTGTCTTGAAAGTTTACAATTACATAATTTCTCAGTACAGTGATGAGGAATTTTAATTTTGTGTCTGACTAATTGATGGTTACAACTAGGACATAGTGCGTCCTTTTCATTTATGCTTATGTAAAGTAAATATTCTTCACGATGATGATGTTTAGCAAACTTTTTAGATGTATTTGATGAGTTCTTTTGCTTCATTTTTTATTCCTTTCTGATAATCTAGTATAGTTATTTGACAAAGGTTTATGACTCTTTCCTTGGATGTATTAAGGTAATTTTTTATGTTATATAATAACTAAAATGGTTGTTAACTTTTATTAACCTCTATTAATGTTACCCACTCCCTCTCTTTAGATATTCTTCTAATATTTATAATTCAATTTTTTTCTTTCTTCAAGTGGATGCAAATATTTCTTATAGAACACAAACCAGTATTTCTTCTTTCAATCAATTACCGACATTTACTAGAGCAAATAAACTATTATCTGACAAATTTCTCATAGACCTGACAAAATTTAACAAAAATAGAAATAAAATAATTGAATTATATTTAGGAGATAAAATCTGTATCGTAAAACCTTCTTCAAATTTAGTTTGTGATACAATTGTACAAGGCATATTACCAAAGAGACACGACGGTTTAGAATCCCCTACTGTATATGTACTTGTTACAGATAACAAGTTTGATTTTTACAATATAACTGACATAGCAAATAATCAATATCACGTATTGAATAAAGTTTTGGAAAATGTAATAGTAAAACGAATTTTTACAATTTATCAACTGGCAGACTTTTTGATAAGGGATTTAGAAAAGGATATCAAAAAATACAAATCAAAATTGTTTGTTATAACGGGGGATTTCTTTTTAAGGGATGAACAATTTTCAAAACAAGAGAAAGATTGGTTATATCCTCAAATGATGGAAGGAATTACAAAGATAAAGGATTCTATTATTCTTGTGTTTTCTCCTATAAAGTTGTCAGGTTTAATTAATTATAAATAGATTAAAAGAGACCTATTAACAGTGAATATAGTTAGCTTATTTCCTACTAATAAAATCATATTTAGGAGTTTGTAATAAATCACCAATTGAATTATGTATTGAAAGAAATTTTAAACCTTTTTCAGTACTTCTAAATATTTTAGTTCCGCTATGATATTCAAAAAGATTATTTTCTATTAAAAGAGAAAGATATTCTTTTAACTGATTATAACTTAGAAAAGCATTATACATGATTTTTGTTTTGGTTATTCCACCATTAGCAGAATCTAGTATTACTGCAACTATTTCTGTTCTGCCTCTATATTTCATACACATATAGATATGAATTTATTTATATAAAGATATTGTCCATTTAAAGGTAAAAAATAGATATGATAGAATCCTTCTAGTTAATAAAAGAAAAGAATAACTATAACGTTTCCAATTATAGTTATAGGCAGAGTTGCATTCATTGTCATAGAAGTATCTTTACCCATTGACATTGTATCATTTCCTTGAGCAAATGCTAATGTGGCATTCATAGGTATAGACGTCGCTAATGTTGCATTAGAAATTATAGTAGTCGGAAGAGTTGCATTCATTGTCATAGAAGAAGTATCATTACCCATTGACATTGTATCATTTCCTTGAGCGATTACATTGTTGATTCCAAATACACCTATTGCCAAAACAGCAACTAGAAAAGTAGTTGTTAGAACTATTTTCATTAAAAAAGGTTAAAAAAGACTAATTATTAACAATTAATATTATTTTCTATATTGAGAATATTTTCTATATCGAATAAGAGTTTGTTAGTTTATTCTTAATAGTTTTAACAATTTTAAATATTCAGAATATAGAATGAGAAGAATAATAATATTCATAAATCTAAATCGATACAATAAAATTGACAAATATTCCTTCTTCAAATAGAAAATTTGTAACTATACTATCTAATAGATCTACTCTCAACAGAATGCAATCAGTTGTCATGGTCTGGATCTAAAATTCATCCTGTACAATGGGAACAAGATAGCGAACTGGGAAACCTTCAACCCTCAAGATATCTTACTCTAAGAATCGCTGCTGAAAAAGCATTAGAGTTCGAACGACAAGTAATTGGGTTGTATAATGACTCGGCTAACAATACTAAATGCAATATATAGACTTGCATTAGAACTTTTAGATTCTGAACTAGAAGATGAACAAGATCTAGAAGATTTACTTGCTAAAATAGAGATTAGTTAATAATATTAAATACAAACACAAAAAAATAGTAATATACTAATAAAACAAGAACTATAATTATTTTTTATTATTTTTATTTGCTTTTAACAAAATAACGTATTTTTCTATCATCCATAATTAGTTTTAATATTATCTTATTTGATATTTTTACTTGAAACTCTATTTTACTATAATTTTATTTTGGTCGATCCTCTTCTTTTATTTATCAATCAATCTGTTTTTCTTTAACTTCCTCTTTTCATATAATGATATTGTTTCACTATTATCCAAAATAATTTGTTCTAGAAATAAATTTCGATTAACAATATTGCATTGTTTAAGATTCTCTTATTGTAGAATGATGTATTATAATTATTAAATGCCACAGATAAAGGATTAAATCGTCGAATAATATGTCAAATAATAAGAATAATAGTTTTTTGAGTTATCCAATTGGATTCTTTAAAAATAATATAAAAATTTCAATCATATCTTTTCTATTGATATTTTTTTCATTCTATATGCATAATCCGTTAGTTTATGGCCAAAGATCTGATTTTTCTCAACCAACAATAATAAATGATAATCAAAACAACAATATCAATATAGTTGCTGTTGGCGATTTTTACTGTAATGATGAAACAGAAGATACTATTGAAAATATAATTTCTGTTAATCCTGAACTGATAATCACTACTGGAGATTATGTAAAAGATGTCAAATCTATCAAATGCTGGACTGAAATGTCTGAGCCTATAAAAAACAAGATGAAAATTGCTATAGGAAACCATGATGTTGAATTTAAAAAAATATACAAACAACTTGTCAAATATCATAATTTGACAGGTCAATATTACTCTCATGACTTTCGAAATATTCATTTTATTACTTTATCTACCGAACATCCATTTGAAGAGGGAAGCAAACAATACGAATTTATCAAAAATGATTTAGTAAAAACATCAAAAAATCAATCTATTGATTGGATAATAGTTCATAATCATAAACCATATTATACAACAAGAAATGATCCAGAAATTGCAAAAGAACTTAGAGAAACTTATCATCCACTCTTTGAAAAATATAATGTAGATCTTGTAATTTCAAGTCATAACCAATACTATGAAAGGACCTATCCTCTATTATACAATTATGAAGACGATGACGATCCCTTATACACTGATCCCCCTACACCTAATTATTACCATAATCCAAATGGTATCATATTTCTAACTGTCGGTACTGCTGGTGATGAACTACAAGACATTATAGATAGAGAGGATTATTATGTAATACAGGATGATGATGAATATGGATTTCTTAATCTAAATTTGAAAAATAATGGTAAAAAAATAGTTGGAGAATTTCACTCAAACGATGATGATCAAATAACAGATCACTTTGAAATAAATAAATAGTTCTTTATTATTAGATACAAACAAAAAATAAATTGAATTACTATTAATTCAAATTTATAAACGATAAATTTCATTTCTCTTTCAACTTTTAGAAATTTACAGTAACAAATTATAAAATTCCTAAAAAAGGTAATAATGAAAAAAGGTTAGTCTCCAATCAAAAAAACGTGCTATGCTGCCACCAAGTACCAGACCAATTGAAGAACCATAATAAAAATATAAAGAAGCGAGTATTCCATTGGCAAATGCATATTTCTCTTTTGGTACTTCTGACTGCAATATTGATATTGCAATTATAAACATAGAATGACCTACACCTTGAATTATTATCCTTGATGCAATAAGAAATGATATGTTTATGCTAAATCCTGCAGCTGCAATGCTAAGCAGGTGAAAAGAAAATCAAAAAAGTAGTAGAAGCAGGTGGATTTACCAAATTTAGAAGTGCAACAAAAACACCATTTAATATAATCTATGAGGGAAAACCTTAGCAGTAATATCCTATTCTATGAGTCAATACAAACATATGAATAATTTAGTTAAAAATAGAAATAAAGTAATATCAAAAAAATTTGCACTACAGGTGGAAAAATATGAGTCTACCATTATAGATAGTAATGATAACTACTTTTTAGCCTTTATTATTAGGAACTTAAAGTATATGTAAAGTTGAATTAATATAATTTAAATCATTTATTCCATAATAAATTCTTCAATTTTTTCATTAGTTGTATTATAAATTATGCCTTAACTCCTATTAAAAGAGCCATTTCAAGCCATTTCCAATAACAATCAACATCTACAAATCCTATTTCTCTAAGCCAGCCTAACTGTGTTTCCATAGACAGTAACTTATTAGCTCGATCCTCTTTCTGAGGTGTATAACCTATGGCATTAAGAAAACGAATATGAAGTTCAAGTGATGGTGATGCCACATGTTCAAGGTTACAGAGGACTCCAGTTGGAGTAAGTATGTCATAAATTTCTTCATAAAGTGACTTTTTTCGTTCATGTTTTAAGTGATGGATAGCAAAACTAGATATGATAGCATCAAAATAATCTAGATCTGGTAGTGGTAAACTAAGATCATGTTCTATAACCTTGACCTTTGAATCATTAGAAAAATGATCTCGTGCAGCTTTAAGCATAGTTGGAGATATGTCTAAGGCTACGGCTTCTATATCTGGTCTATTTTTCTTTATCAATCTAATTAACCTCCCGTCTCCTGTTCCTAAATCTAAAATTCGTTTTGCATCTTTAGGAATATGATCAAGTAAAACTGCCTCACCTTCTGAACGATGTGGAAGACTATCGGATACATTTAGATATGCGAGAGCATTTTGGGCATTAGACCACTCCTTTGCAGATTGACTCATAGCTAGAATTTCATCAAATTATAAATTTCGTTATTCAAATACTTTTCCAATAGACCAACTCGTCACTAGTAAAATTAAAGATAATTCAATGTCAATCAAAATTTCTTTTTAAAAATCTGGCACAAGATTAGAGTTTATTATTATGAACAAAAGATAAAGACTAATAATTAAGAAATAATTCAAACTTATTGAATATTGTTAAATGCTGTTATCTTAGGGAGTTAAATGTTCAAGGTTTCATTGTTAAATTACTATTAAGCGATATCTTATTGTGAACAACGGTCAGATTTTTAATTTAATTTAGATTTATGAATAGTATAATTAAAAAATAAAATGATCTATAAAATCTCTTCAAATATGTTTTTCTTTATCTTAATTACTCTTCTTATACTATTTTTAAATAATAATATTTAATACAAAATCAATTGACCAAATTCACGATTAACAATCGGGTTCATCTACATATTTACATAGACAGTCGGGAGTTGAATAGACATGGCTTCAGTGTTCAATAACAAAGCTTGATTGGTAGAAATTATACTGATAAAGTATGTATAAATTTGGACTTTTTTGGTTGGTTTTACTATATTCCTCTATATGATTAGACACAGGAATAAATTTTCTTAATTCAAATGAGATTTATTAATTATACTCTGTTTTTCATTCTCTATACTAGAAAAATATTATACCTGTCATGAATAACCATCTAGAGCAATTTTTCATTTTATTGTCAATAGCAGTATTTCGGTTTTTCGACACAATTCAGGTGTTGTGAACCATATATTAGCGTGTTACCAAAATGCTTCACAATTTTTAATGGGTCTAGCCACAGACTAAAAGCATGTCCGCTCATCAATTTTATGCTTATTGGAACATCGGTTACAGGACCATTCTCCATGGTTATAGTTGCTGTTCCATTGAACATAGTGGAATTGTTGTTGATTATGGGACTATCAGTCAATTTAAAGTTTGATATTGTATGAGTATGGGCTTCCGATCCATTTAATTTCATCATATAAAATGTTGCATTAAACATAGGAGAAGTAGAATTCATTTTATCCATTCTATAAACACCATGGATGATCCAAGTCGGAATACTATTTTGATCATTCTGAATACCTAATATTCCGCCCTTTGCCGTACTTTTAGAGGTTGCGCCATATACAGAGTCATTGTTAATGAATATTTGTCTACCTGTAATAGTAACAACAACAATTGCCAAGACTATTATAATTATGAACTTTATCATTAATCATTAGATACAAATGAGAATATATAAAGAATTTTTGAGAATAGTTTTATTATTGTCAACTTTATACCATTTTGACTATTGAAAAGTTTAAAGTTTCAATAAAAGAATACTTTGAAGTTTTATCACCCGATCCCCATGACTTCGATCGGGAAGGAAATTATATAGGTTGTGAAAGTTAATTTAAATGCAAATTTATAGCTTACAATGGTACAATTATCCTTTGAGGTTCTCCTGATGTGGTAGGACTTGCATATGCTATGTTACATTCTATTGACTGACTAAAACTATCACTACCTAATTGAATAACACACACATAAATTTCAGAACCTGATTCTATCGGTTGATTCATTGTGATGGGAACATCTATCATTTTATTTGGAGAGAATGAGTCTTCTTAGCCTGGTTGAATTTCTGCATTTGAGAGATCTATTTTTTTACTTCAACTTCATCATTGCTACTTAGAAGAGCAATCATATTCTTTTCTGTATAAGATGATATTTCTCGTATTTTAATAATGAAGTTATTATTATTATTATTATTATTAT
>DATFCH010000199.1:0-4347 GCA_035253345.1 Nitrososphaeraceae archaeon | reverse complement strand
TATATACAATTTAGATATATTTTTCTTAAATTTTTATTTTAGTTTGTCTTAATAAAATTAGTGAGGATATTATTATTATTCTATTAACAAATAATAAACATAAGAGAAAAAATAAGTTATCAAATTTTATTGTATTACAATTTAAAAAAAAGAAATTATTATATCAGAATATTTTTGAATAGTATTTTATGTTATTGGGTTTCCACGTAGCATTACTTCCAATTGATCTTCAGTTGTATCTAATGTATCTTCAGCTTTATCTAATTGTTGTAATGCTAAAGTCGTATCTCCATTATTGAATGCATCTACTGCTTGATCTAAAAGCTCTTTAACTGATTGTACATCTATTGAGTTAGTTGATATATTTTGTGCATTTATTGATGCAATAGTATTTGGTAAAAGAAATATTCCTGTCAAGACTATTGACATCAAACTAAAGCTGGCTATTTTTTGTTTTTGTTGTTTATTCATTATTCTATATATATTATTTGATACGTTAATAAGTAAATTGATACAAGTATTAAAATAATTTCTTATTTGACGAACAATAATTATTCATCAATTAAATACTTGTATCATTATGACATTTTGTTGTTTCATATTAACATATAATCTAGAATAGTATATAGCATTAAAAAAATAAAATACTATTTGATGAACCTATTTTCTTTTAATAAACGCCAAGAAAAATAATACTAATATCGCGAGTGATATAATTGCCAGTAATATGTCTATGTAGGGGGTATCTAATATTGGCAAAACATCTTCTAGATAATCAATAAACGATTCCACGGCAAATAAACCAAAAGCAGCTATAGCAAAAATTAATTTTTTTAAATGTATAGTTTTATATGCCGAAATAGAAAGTGCAAATAAAAATAAGGCAAAAATACCAACGATTAATTCTAAAATTTCATCAGTATTTACTAAGTCAAGCATTCTTTATTCGTTATATAATTACTTCTTATAAAGATTGATATAGATTGTAAAGAAAGAATTTCTTTTTTCGATTTTTTGTTATTCTTTATCAATTTGAGATAATGAGAGAAATGTTTCTGCTATTCTACTACTCCATATATTCCATATGTTAGGATAATAATTCTTCATCAATGCTATCAAATATTTCGAATTTATATTTATTTTATATCTTTTAAATTTCCCATCTTTATTTTCACTGACAAGATCTAATTCCAGTAATCTAGAAAGATGCCAATTCACAGCAGGACTAGATATTCCAATCGAATTAACAATATCAGATTGCGAAGGTTTTTTCTTCTCTATAATTAAAAATAGGATATCTCTAGCAGTTTCTTGATTCAGAATTTGCAATAGACTCCGTTCTTTTGCATGAAACATACCAATTGGAAAATAATACTTATACAAACCATTTCTTATTGAGGTTATTTTTCCATCTTTTTCCAATTTATTAAGATGATGTTGAACAGTACCCATGGAAATATGTAATTCCTTTTTAATTTGTCTGAGATGACATGCAGGTCTTTCATGAATGAACTTTAATATACGATCAGTATTATTACTTTGTAATGATTTATTGCGTTCATTCATTCTTATCCCTGTTGTTTTATTTTTAGTAATGATACAAGTACTTAAATGAATAAATTTCTTTAGATATTATTTTACTTTTCATTTAAACAATTGTA
Source organism: Nitrososphaeraceae archaeon (assembly GCA_035253345.1). Classification (GTDB taxonomy): domain Archaea; phylum Thermoproteota; class Nitrososphaeria; order Nitrososphaerales; family Nitrososphaeraceae; genus TH1177. The sequence continues at coordinate 2,686 of DATFCH010000199.1, read as the reverse complement.
TCAATTATTTTATTAATATTGGGTTTATCTTTATAATCTTATGGAGCGAAGAAAAATTTATAATCTAACTGCATATGAAATACTATTTTTTGGAACAGTATTTGTTATGACTGTTGCTATATCATTAGACACTAGAAATGTTAGTGCATCAAATCAAAGTAGTATGGCTAATAATTCTTCCTCTTCTACTTTTAATTCTACTCTTGTATTTGTTGATAAAAAATATAATATAATTGCTGCTGGGGATTGGTATTGTAATGATGAAACACAAAAAACAATTCAGAATGTACTAAATGCCGATCCTGATTTGATAATAACCACAGGCGATCATGTTAAAGATGAAAAATCTGCAGATTGTTGGATTAAAATGTCTCAAAATATAAAAGATAAAATGAAAATTGCAATAGGCAATCATGATGCTGAATTTAAAAAAATATACAAACAAATTGTCGACTATCATCAAATAGACAACCCCTATTATTCATATGATTATCAAAACATTCATTTTATTAGTATGTCTACTGAACATCCATACGAGACAGAAAGCAAACAATATGAATTCATTGAAAATGATTTAAAGGAAACATCTGATAATCCTAATATTGACTGGATAGTAGTTCATCAACATAAACCATTATACTCTACAAAACAGGATAAACAAGAGGCAAATGATCTTAGAGATATATATCAACCTTTATTCCAAACATATGACGTTGATCTAGTAATATCTAGCCATAACCAATATTATGAAAGAACATATCCAATTCTCTATAATGAGAATGATGAATTAAATAATGATAAATCAGATACCCCTGACCCTATAATTGCAATAGATAGCCAGTATGAATATCCTCCTACAGATGGCATAGTCTTTCTATCAGTTGGAACTGCAGGTGATGAATTGGATCCTGTCAAAGAAACACACAATTATTATGTTGTTCAGGAAAGTAAACATGGATTTCTCAATATGGAATTCTCAAACCATGGTAAAGAGCTAATAGGTACATTCTTTACAAATGAAGGAGAAGTTTTGGATAATTTTAAATTACATGAGAGCTAACTTTATAAATTCAAAATCAAGTTTACCTTTTTTAATTTTTACCTAAAATATCTTGTAATGAATATTTATAATGTATAATATGGATATAAAAAGTTCGCTGGTCGTATAGATATGTGATTAATGATTTTGGAAAGTTGGTTATCGACTATATCTATAATAACAATTGGTAGTCATAACGATTTTAATAAGCAATTTTTTATTTTACATGTTTTAGCCGAACTATATAACAAGGAAGTTTTTAATGAAGAAAAAAAGATAAATATACAAAACTAAAATTATGGTTTAATTTCATAAACGATATTTATAGGCGTGTCAACAGCTCTTTTAAAATATGAAAATCCGCTTCTTTTTACGACATCCTTGATTTTTTCCTCTCCTGCCTGTGCGCCTAACGCTGGGCCGTTAAATGCTAAAGAGTTAGGTACACAAATTAATGTAGATGCAGCATAAAATGTCTTAGAAAGTGGATTAATATTATCTTCAAGTTTATTATGAGCGTATGGTTCTACTATCATACAAACTCCTTCTTCTTTGTTAATTGCAGATAGTACATGAGTCAATGCTCCATGAGGATCCCCCATATCATGAAGGCAATCAAAAAATGTTATAAAATCATAATTAGCTCCTGGAAATTCTGATGCTGATGCAACCTCAAATTTTATATTATTCAAATTTTCTTGGCTTGCAAGGTTATTTGCTTTTTCAATGGACTCTTTATGAAAATCAAAACCTATAAAGTTGGAATTTGGAAAAGCTTTTGCCATTAATATAGTGCTTATTCCATAACCACATCCAATATCAGCTACCTTAATTCCGCCTTGTTTAAGTCTTTCATTAAGTTTTCCATTATCTATTGCAGGAATCCAAAGATTTAATAGATTACCTATATAACCAGCTTTGAAAAATTCTGCAAAACCATCTGCCATACAAGGATGATGATCGAACCAAGAAAATGTTCTTTCATTTCTAAACATTTTTATAAATTCTTCTTCATCTTTAAAATAAGACTTTATCGCTTTAAATGCGCCTTGTAGATATATGGGACTATTTGGATCTGACAATGCTAGGGCATGTTCTGGTGGTAAAAAATACTTTTCAGTTGAAGGATCATATTCTATATATCCACTAGTTACTTGGTTTCCTAACCACTCTTTAACTATTCGTTCATTTGTTCCAGTTTTTTGAGCAAGCTCTTGAAAAGAAATGTATTTGTTTTCATCAGCCATCGCTTTATATAATCCAAGTCTCTCTCCAAGGATTACAAGTATTGCAGTAGAACTTCCAGCAATATCTTGTACAGCCTTATTCATAAATTCTTGTATTTTATTTTCATCAAATTTATTTTGTGATTGTTGATTCAATGAAATATTAATATTGGATATTGATATAAATATTGTTATTTAATCGAAATTATGATTAAAAGTAGTGAAAATTATTTCTAAAAAGTGGTTATAAGATTAAAAATATTGTGATCAAGATATAATTTTTTAAGTTATAATCTTTTATAAAAAATAGTGAAAGACTGATATTTTTAAATGAAGTTTAATAAAAATATAGTATTGATAAAATTATGTCTATTTCAACTGAAAATAAAATTACTTGATATGTATTTCATCATTTTACTTT
>DATFCH010000198.1:0-4037 GCA_035253345.1 Nitrososphaeraceae archaeon | reverse complement strand
GTGAAACTTGTCTGGAAAATCCTAATTCTTATTTAAGGTACCAAGAGATAATACATAAAAAAATAAAAAAAATAGTAAAATTAAAATTTTAAAAATTTTAATATTATTTGATAAAATGTCAAGTGAATATGAACATAATGTCGGGAAATTACTTCTCGAAAAACAAGAGAAACTAGATTCATTATTGGAAAATCAAGATGAAAACAAGTATGAGATACAAATATTGTCCACAGAAATTGAAACCTTAAAAACATTGTTTGAAAATTATAATCTTGGCATGAATGTTTTTCGAAGAGCTCAAGGAGGAAGGTCTGGATTACGAGAACAATAGATTTTAGATTTCTATTAGATTTTTAGAAATAATTCTATATTTTTAAAGCTCTTTAACAACTATACTATATTATTATCTTACAATTACTATATTATATATATATATAGTAGAATATCGGGATAAATGCTAAAGCCATGCACGAAGAAAAGTTAAAAAAATTATATGAACTAAAAAATTTAGCTGAATCCGGCGGTGGTAAAGAAAGAATTGATGTACAACATTCTAAAGGCAAACTTACGGCTAGAGAGAGAATTGATCTTCTATTGGATGAGGGAAGTTTTATAGAATTAGATAAATATGTGACTCATCGACAGGATGATTCTGAAACTAAAAAATTCTATGGTGACGCTGTAATCACCGGATTTGGAACAGTTAACGGAAGAAAAATCTTTGTGTACGCCTATGATTTTACAGTTTTAGGTGGTTCATTGGGTGAAATGGCATCAAGAAAAATTGTAAAAATAATGGACAGATCTATCAAAGTAGGTGCGCCAATAATCGGAATTCTTGATTCTGGTGGGGCTAGAATTCAAGAAGGAGTAATGAGTTTAGATGGCTATGGCGATATATTTTACAGGAATACTACCGCTTCTGGAATAATACCGCAAATAACAGCTAGTATAGGACCTTGTGCAGGAGGGGCTGTATATTCTCCGGCGATGACTGATTTTGTAATTATGGTCGAGAATGTAGGACAGATGTTTGTAACTGGACCCGAGGTTGTGAAGGAAGTTCTAAGTCAAGACGTATCTTTTGAAGAACTTGGAGGAGCCTCTACTCATTCTACTAAATCTGGAGTTGCACACATGGTTGCAGCTAATGAATATGAATGTATGGAAAAAATAAAAAAGCTAATTTCATTTTTACCTCAAAATAATTTAGAAGAACCACCATCACTTGATGAGAATGATGATCCAAATCGATTAGATCCGTCTCTAATTAATATTCTACCTGACAACCCATATCAACCATATGATATAAAATCAATAATTATGAGTATCATTGATAATAAAGATTTCTTTGAAATTCATGAAGCGTTTGCAAGTAATATTATTGTAGGTTTTGCTAGAATGGATGGTAAAACTGTTGGTATTGTAGCTAACCAGCCTATGTATTTGGCAGGTGCTTTGGACATAGATTCTTCTAATAAAGCCGCAAGGTTTATCCGGTTTTGTGATTCATTTAATATTCCCATTATTACACTAGTTGATACACCTGGCTATTTACCTGGTACAGATCAAGAACATAATGGTATAATTCGGCATGGAAGTAAACTATTGTATGCTTATTGTGAGGCAAGTGTTCCTAAGATAACTTGTATCATTGGGAAAGCATATGGTGGAGCTTATATTGCAATGGGTAGTAAAAATCTTAAAGCGGATATTAATTATGCATGGCCTACTGCCGAAATTGCAGTTCTAGGCCCAGAAGCTGCAATTACAATAGTACATAGAAGAGATCTTAAATCTTCTCAAGATGCAAAAGCAACGAAAAAGAAATTAGCTGATGAATACAGGAAAAAATTTGCTAATCCGTATATTGCTGCAGAGAAAGGAATAATAGATCTAGTTATTGATCCAATGGAAACTAGAACTATGTTGATAGGAGCCCTGACCTCGCTGATAGGAAAGAAAGAAACTACTCCTTGGAAAAAACATGGGAATATCAATTTATAGGAGAAATTAGAAATGCCAAAAATTTCAAGCATTCTGATAGCAAATCGTGGAGAAATTGCATTACGTGTGATTAGAGCATGTAAAGAATTGGGAATAAAATCAATTTCTGTGTATTCTGATGAAGATAATAGATCCATTCATGTTAAAAGGGCTGATGAGTCATATAGATTAGGTCCAGCACAAGCATTTGAAAGTTACCTTCGTATAGACAAGATAATTGAAATAGCTAGATCCGCTGGAGTAGATGCTATACATCCTGGTTATGGGTTTCTTTCTGAAAATGAATTATTTTCTGAGGAATGCAAAAAAAACGGAATCATTTTTATCGGACCCACTGCAAAAGCAATGGAATTAGCAGGAGATAAAATGAAATGCAAAGAAATAATGAATAAAGCAGAGGTTCCAACTGTACCTGGAAGTGACGGTATAGTTGAAGATGTAGAATTAGCTGTAGAAATTGCTAAGGAAGCTGAATATCCAGTTATGCTTAAATCAGCATATGGAGGTGGAGGACGAGGAATTAGATTGGTTAATAATGAAAAGGAATTACGACAAGAATTTGAGCTCGCATCAAATGAATCAAAAGCTGCATTTGGTAAATCTGCATTATTTATTGAAAAATATCTTACACATATAAGACATATTGAGTATCAATTAATACGAGATTCTAGTGGGAATGGTAGGCATCTTTTTGAAAGGGAATGCTCAATTCAGAGAAGACATCAAAAACTTATTGAAATGTCTCCTTCACCAGTAGTTACAAAGGAAATTAGAGAAAAGGTCGGCGAAATCGCAGTTCGTGCTAGTACTGCACTTGATTACCTGAATGCCGGAACTGCTGAATTTTTATCTGATTCGAAAGGCAATTTTTACTTTATTGAAATTAATGCTAGGTTACAAGTCGAACATCCAGTAACTGAGCTTGTTTCCGGAAAAGATCTTGTAAAATTACAAATTCAAGTTGCTCAAGGTGAGGAATTACCATTCAAACAAAGCGATCTTGAATTAAAGGGTTGTGCTATAGAATGTCGTATAAATTCTGAGGATCCATTTTATGACTTTACACCATCAGTAGGATATATTCCAAACTGTAACCTACCATATGGCCCTGGTGTTAGGGTAGACACATATCTATATCCTGGCTGCAATGTTTCCGGATATTATGATTCATTAATTGCAAAATTAATTACCTATGGCGTTAACTTTAATGAAGCACGAATAAGAATGAAGAATGCTTTATCTGAATTTACTATTGAAGGAATAAATACAACTATTCCAATTCATCAGACAATAATAGAAGAGCCTAACTTCATTGATGGAAATATTTCCACAGACTATATTGAGAAATATAATATTATTGAAAAAATGAAACATAAAAGAAATCAGGAATATAACGATAAGGCATATGCTGCAATATCTGCAATTTTACTACAATCTGAATTTGTAAAAAAATCCAATTTATATCATCAACAACATCAACAACAAAAAAGAATTTACAGACCAATAGGAGGTGGAGTATACTAATGAAATTTCAAATCGAAGGTCAAACTAAATTAATTAATGCAGAAATGGTACAAAATAAAGGTGCTGGAGATCTTTTATTCGAAATTGATGGCAAACAATATAACTTGAAAATTCTGAAATCTCAATCTGATGATTTTGAATTTATTCTTGGAAATACTTTTTATCATGCCAAGATTCTATCATCTTCTGAGACAAAATATAAAATTTTTATTGATGGTATAGTAATTGAAATAAAAAAACATTCCAAGATAACCGAAATTATTGAAAAGTCATTAAAAGCTAAGGGAATTGTTAGCCGCGGTAATAATATAACTAGCCAAATACCTGGTAGAGTTGTTAAAATATCAGTTTCAATAGGTGATGCTATAAAGGAAGGTGATCCATTAATAGTTCTTGAATCTATGAAAATGCAAATTGCTATAAAATCTAATAAAAATGGGGTTGTAAAGGAAATCAATGTAAGTGAAGGATCAACTGTAGCCAGAAACGAGGTTGTCGCAGTAATA
>DATFCH010000197.1:0-2876 GCA_035253345.1 Nitrososphaeraceae archaeon | reverse complement strand
TTATTTTTGCTATTCTTGTTACAATAGGTTTGAAATCTATATTGTCATGCTTGGCTGGAGCTCTCCTAATCTTAACCTTACAGATTATTTGCTTTATAACATCTGCACCAATTGACAGTTTGGCATACTTCTTTCTCAATTAGGCTCTGCTGGTATAATATTCTGATGCATGTGTTATTTTGAATCCAGTTGCATCAATACCAGTAAATATGTGTCCTGTACCTGTAAAGAGTATAAATGAAGAAATTATCTTCCCAAGCATTATGAAGTTGATTCTATCGTAAATTTCTGTAGAGTTGTATAATGCGGTATTTTGGATAGTTGTAAAAACAACCTTAAATAGTATGCTTCAACAAGCCAGTCTGCAAACATCCTATAACTTTTACCTACATACTGTCTTATTGTAACTAGTACTATGTGTTGCCATACTGTGTATATATGATTGCTATTTTTATGCAAGTACAATGGAATACGGCAATGCTTGAGGATACGTAATAGCTGATCTGCTAATCTAACGTATTTTGACTGTTTGCTCAATATTATAATATAGAAGGTAGTAGTTAGCTATGATGCTTTCTAGAGCCATTCAAGAATTAATTGCTAAATATAATATAACTCTTGATAATAAAATATAGATGAGTGGCTAAACACTTGGTTAGACGACGGAGTATGGAGTACACCATTTGGTGAAGCAAAAGGGAAAACAGAACTAAAAAATATTGCCAGTCAGATTACAGACGAATTTGCAAGCGGTAAAAGACATGTATCAACAAATATTATAATAGAAAACGGTCCAAATAATACGGCTAGCGTACAATCATGTCTAACAGTCACAGAAGCAAAAAGAACTCCCGAATTTGTGGCGTCTGAAACTTATAACGACACATTAAAGAAAGATGCAAATAGTAAATGGAAATTTGTACACCGTAGATTAGAAATTGACCTTGTAACCAAATCAAATTGATATTCAAATTAATTTTCTTTTATTCTAAATTAGACAATAATACGACTATTGTAAAAGGTACAAGCAATAAAGAAATAGAAAACAAGGACTAATTACAGTTCTTCATTGGAGGAATGGCCGAAACAAACAAAGTGGAGGAATTCATAATATTAAAGATAATCTTTAACTACACCTTTCAATTAGTATCTCTAGAATAAATAAATAATTAATTAAAGTAAAAAAGTTAATAATTAAATCGCTATATACTATAAAATATAAAAGATTTTATGTCATCATCAATAGATTGGAGTGAATTAATTAAAGATAGAAAAGGTGTGGTTACCAGAGATAACCAATCTTGTGGAAATATAATTGGAGAAGATGAAGAAAATATAGTAGTGGAAGATGGTGCAATAAGTCAACACTTTTATCGAATTCCCAAATCGTCTGTAGAAGATTATAATGGAGCTCAAATTACATTAAATTTGCAATATAATGAATTATCTAAATATGAAGACAAAGCTAAAGATAAAGGTATGTTAGAATCAATTACAGATTCCATCAAAGATACAGTAAAATCAGTGAAAGATAATACTGTAGATAAAGTAACAAATACTAACGATTAATAAATACATTCTAACAAAGGACAGTCAGATAATATAGAATCTAATGGCAATACCAAAATAAACATCACATACTAGGAGAAATATTACTTACAAAGCATCAGATATTGTAGATAATGTTGTCAAATTTTAGGGTAAGGGCTAGAAGACTTTGCAAAGTAATTTTAACCTTTTCTTTTCAATATTTTTTATACAAACTTTATTTTGATTATTTTAAAATATAAATAAAATAAGTTTATTACAATAAAAGCTAAATACAGGATAGTATACCTATTTTGAAACCGCTATCAGTTTAACTCGCAACGGGCTCGTTATGTATTCGGGTTCATATACAAGTTTTAAAAATACAATAACCATTAATAGAAGGAGGTTCAGGTAATACGACAGTAAATCTATCTGCAACAATTAAAAATATCGAAAGAGATGTATTCAATTCAGAGAATAAACAATTCATTTACCAAATTTAGATATTCAGAATATAGAATGAGAAGAATAATAAAATTCATAAATCTAAATTGATAAAATAAAATTACAAATGTTCCTTCCTTAATTGGAAAATTTGTGAATATACTATCTACGATCTACTTTCGACCGACTGCAATCAATTGTCATAGTCTGGATACCTTTACCTCCATAGTCATCAGGTGTTAGTTCAGACTATGACAATTTTATCTTAATTAATAGAATAAATTACTATCAATTCTTTCTAATAGTGTCATTTTAAGGTATATTATGCTGTTATATGGCCTTGGTGTTCATTACTATTATAGAGAATGATAGTATAGAAAATAGATCAATATAAATACATTAGTATCAACCTCATCTTATGAACAGAACATTACTAGCATATATGTTGGCAGCGATAATCTCGTTCTCTACCGTTGCAACAATAACAATGCAACCATATTCTCAAGTGCTCAAACCCAACAAGCAGAGAAATACAGCTAATATTATTTATACAAACGTAGGCTCTTGTTTCAGAATCGCTATCGCTAGTAATAGATTTATCTAATAATTCTATATTTTGTATATATTCGATAATAAACTATAATATAATAATTAATTATTATAATCATTCTATTGTAGTTATATGTTTTAGTTTATTACATAAGGTAAGCTATATATAAAATGACTAAATATTCCGGTATTCTATCTATGTTTGAAAAAACCTTGGAATTCCAATCTAATTCAATAGCTGTGGTAGATGATGAAAAGGATGTCATTTTTCTATTTACAACCATATTACAAGAAAATAGTTATCATGTCATGGGGTTTACAAACCCTCTTATGGCTCTTGATTATATTAGTAA
>DATFCH010000196.1:0-2502 GCA_035253345.1 Nitrososphaeraceae archaeon | reverse complement strand
TCATAATTTATTTGTTGATAAAAAAGATATAATAATAGCTCAGTTTAAAGCATGTGAAATTTTATTAATGGAGACTGCTAATAAAATCGAAAAACAAATAGTACAATGCGAACTTCACGAATTAGATAATGTCATATATACATAAATCATAATTTTTAATTCCTAAAATATCTTTTATACTCCCTGTTATTCATACAGGTTAAATATGGTATCAAATTAAATATATAGAAAAGTAACGATAAAATTAATCTGGAAAGTTTATCTATTTATCTAAATGATTATAAAAAATATAGGTATTATAATCCACTTGCATTTTTAAGAATGTTAAGTATTTGATAAATTAAAAAGTACGAATAATTTCATAATATCAGTATTATATTGTTGATAAAGAAGGAAAACAAGAAATAGAAAATTAAATTTAAAAAAAAATGTTCAAAATCTAATCATTGCGAAATATATTACTTACCTAAAAGGTAGACAATACTTACGGTAGTAGAAATTTCCTGTTGTCCTGTAAGGATAGGTGTTGAAGAGGCATCTTCCATATTGGCAGCTTTTGAATATATCGGTACAGGTAACGGACCAGGTGGTAAACCTAGTTCTCCTATGGTTATTGATTTTATTCCAATGAGTTTTAAGCCTATAGCTGTAGCAACAACTTCGGCTTTAGATTTAGCATTCGCGACTGCATCTTTTAATAAATTATTCTTTAACTCTTCTAATTTAGCGGGGGATATGCTAAAATAAACTTCATTAACGGTGTTAGCACCTGTTTGTATAGCCTTATCAATCCAATGAGATATCAGATCTATATTTGAGCTTGTAATTTGAATAGAGTTTGACACTGTGAATCCAGTCAAATTTCCTTTCGAACCGTATTCTGAATAATTGTAATTTGGATTAATGGTGAATGAAGATGTGCTAGTCTCATTCCCTTGGAGTCCTGAGTCTTTCAATGTATTAATAACTTTGTTCATCAAATCAGAGTTGGAAAGTAATGCTTTTTCTGCGGTTTTATCAGTAGTTTCTACCCCTAATAAAACAGTAACCTTATCGGTTTTTGAATTAGTAGTAGCTGTTCCAGTTACAAATAGTGTATTATTTAATATATTAGTAGAATCTGATTGTGCTTTAACATGAATTATACCAGGAATTACAAAAGTTACAAATATAACACTTGTGATAAGCAAAAAAATCGTGTGTATAGTAAAAAAAGAGATAGTATCTTTATCTGATATATTCATACCTATAATTAGATAAAGATGGAAATAATAAATATTATGTTTAAATTGTTATTATTTAATAAAAATTAATTAAAAAATCTATTAGTACTCTATATTTAATGGCTTAGTTTATTCTAAATTTATGCATTTAATTAATCAACGTGTAATAAAATAATTCTTATACGATATATCTTATAAATAGATAAAAAGAATTGTATCCTGTTAAACAGATTAATTAGAATATATTCTCTTTATTATTATATGTACATTAAAATATTAATATTTTCGATCGCGCTGAAAAGTATTGAATAGTTAGATTAAGGCTTTCTAAATGAGGATGAAAACACTCCTTCACTCAATTATTCTTCATGTATATAATTACTTCTACCATTCACATAAAAAGTATTTTAAATAGTTGAATGCAAGAAGTTAATGAATTAATAATAGTGAGACTTATAATTAAACCATTATTATTATATTAAATAGTTAAATTTCTAAATTTATAATATTAGTAACTCAAGTATAATTATAAAATAGTAATTAACTTTATATTTTAAAATTTCTCTTTATAAAAATTTAATTCTATTCTAAAATATAGTTTAAATGAAAATACAGTTAAATTATTAACTTTCTAAAATTCGTTCCTTTATTTATAATACGTAAAATAGATAATACATTGCCATATCGTTAGAAATCTGAAAGTACTTCCCATTACCCTATTATATCAATTCTATTTTTCTACATTTTTCCTATACCAATATCTTTTTTCTGCAAGGATATATTATATAACACCGTTTATTGTTAAAAAGAAATATGCAAAATTTTAAAATGCAAGAAATTATATCCTTGGGATTTAATATGAATATTCTAAAGAAATCCTATAGTTATATAAAAAGAAAAAATAATGTTACAAGTATTTCAATTTGAAATTATTGTATTATTTGTTTATAACCTTTAATAACTTTTAAATTGGTATATATATTAAAATGGTGCAATATTTTCATATAAAGTTATGCTGATTTTGCATATATTTTAATAAATGTGCAAAATTTAAAAAAAAATATCATTTTTTGCATATAATATACAAATTTATCACATATGTTTAAATAGTTTAAAAATCAGGTAATGATATGGAAAATTCAATGTTAAAAAATCAACAGTATCAAACTTGTGTAGATGCATGTAACGAATGTGCAGAATGTTGTGAAGCTTGTTGTACAGAATGTATGTCAAACATAGAGATGGCTGGAATGATGGGTCGCTGTATGATGATGTGCAG
>DATFCH010000195.1:0-11749 GCA_035253345.1 Nitrososphaeraceae archaeon | reverse complement strand
ATAAATAAATAAATAAATAAATAAATAAATAAATAAATTCGGATTACATTGTGGAAATTTTTAAAATAAACAGCAAAATAATAGTATCAAAAAGTTATTTTATCCATGATAAGTAAAGAGGTAGCAAGCTCCTCCGGTAAGGCTATTTATATTATCCCAGAGGATTCCGATGATCTTTTTACTCTTAGGAGAATTATAAAGACAGGAGATATAATAGTATCTGATACATCTAGAGTAATAAAATTTGAAAAAGAATTTTCTAGACCAGACAGAGAGAGGGTAAAGATTCGGGTTTCAGTTAAAGTTGAGAAAATAGGACTTGATGAATCTATTGATAGATTAAGAATAGCTGGAACTATAACAGAGTCAAACAACAGCCTTGTTGCAAAGGGAACTTATCATTCCATTATAGTTCAAATTGGAAATAACATTGTAGTGGATAAAGGTAAAAGATGGGAAGAGTTAGATTTAAAACTTTTAAAGTCTGAAATAGCAGGAAGCTTTATCATTGTAGCTATTGATACAAAAGAAGCTGGAATTGCGAAAATAACGGGAACTCATCTTGAAATAATTCCAAATATATACTCGGGGCAAAGTGGAAAATATTATACACACGCAGCAAAAAATAATCCAAATATTGAAGTATTTTTTGATGAAGTATATCATTCCTTGCATAATATGCTTCATGAAGAAGGAACATATAGACTCACGTTGTTTGGTCCTGGAGAAACTAAAAGAAGATTTTACAATTTTATTATAGATAAGAAAACTACTTTCAAAAATATAGTAACTGTGATTGAAGGAGTTGATGTAGCAGGAGAGGACGGTATAATGGTATTTTTAAGATCTCCTTCTCTTAAAGAGGTAATGGGTACTAGTAAGATATCTATTGTATCTAGTATATTGGATAATATTATGTTACAAGTAAATCGAGGGGAAGAGAAATATGTTATGGGATTTAGGGATGTATCTACAGCAATTAATATGAAATCTATTGATTCTCTTGTTTTTTCTGATTCTATATTTAAGACTTTGAAGGAAGAAGAAATAATCAATCTCCTTAACGTAGCTGAAACGTATGGTGCTAAAGTATATGCTGTAGACTCTTCTACAGATATTGGATTGAGAGTTTCTGCATTGGGTGGGATCGTTGGTTTGCTTAGGTATCAGATAAGATAAGATAAGATAAGATATTAAGACAAGATAAAATTAGAGAATGGATAATTATATAGATTTTAAATTATGATTTATATTTTTATGAATTTGAATATTATTTATAATAAAAATTTTTTTCTCGGTAGAGCTCTTTATCTATAAATATTGTTTTTAAGTATCTTGAGAAAACAAACTCGTTTAAAGTTATTTGCTATATTGGAAATTATTATAGAACATCCTATTTTGTTTCTATCCTTAATTCATATGACATAAATAATATTTTTCTGCGTTATTGGATACTAAGGATAGGTCTCATTATTGCTTCATTAACCATTGTGACAAAATTTTGTAGTTATTTAAAATTTAGCTTTTAATCGAATCGATCATCCATTTTAAATATGATTTTGAAACATCATTCATTTTAATTTCAATAATTTCTGGAACATCATACGGATGCAGCCTTGCAATCTCTAGTTTTAGTTTTGTAGCTAAGGATTTGGTAGTCTTTAAAAGAACCATGATTTCCTCATGATCTTCGAGTTTGTTGTTCCAAGAATAAAATGATCTAATAGGAACTAAACTAATGCATGCACATAATTTTTTTTCTATAATTAAATCATTAACATTCTGGATTATGGATTCCTTATTTGGAAATGTGGATACTATAATGACAGCTGACTGGTTCCTCCCCCGTCTCATTGGTACTTAAACTATAGTGCGGTATTATAAGATTTTAGATCATTTTTTTAATACTATCTTCTTGCTATGGGAATGCTGACATAAATGAAGCAAAATTTGTAGAAAAATGATCTAGATTATTATAAAATAACCTATATTTACTCATATAATGTGAAACAGCGTTTTATTGGCAATTATTAGCTATTTTGATAAAAAGGTGAAATAAACACTGTGAATCACATTATTGATAAAGAAATTAAAATAAAAAAATAAGAAAAAATGGATAAATGAATAAAATTGAACGAACTCCAACTCTCATTTTTTGTTATTTTTTAATTTTTTAGATTTAATCAATTTGATGACTACTAATAAATAGATAATAATTTATATTCTGGAGCTATTCAGTAGACTTATAAATTATCTTGCTTTAGAACAAAGTTAATGAAACAAAATAAAAAACTTTCTTGGTTATAAAATACATTCATTGGTTTTTATTGATGACTTATTTATAAAATTTAATATGAAATGTATCTGTTTCAATTTCATTATTTGTTAAGGACTTCGAAATCTTTGGAGTTATATCTATCTCATATTTTAAATTTAAAAAATAAGAGCTTAACAAAATTGTCATTATAACTAAAGATTTGGTATTCTCTTTAGAATAAATACTTAAAATATTGTTGTTTTTATCATATTGCAATTTTCCGGAATAATTCATTCTTAGAGATAAATCTACTATTTGAAAAAGATCGTCTATAGAATAATCATTTAGGTTGATTCCATATTTATTTAAATAATTCATAAAGGAAACATAATTTTTATTGAAATAAATTTTAGAAGACATTTCATCAGATCTGTGAATTTTATCTAGTGGTGTTATATCCTGCACATGTATATCCTTCCGGTCAGGATAAGAAGATACAGGATGAACAATACGACCAGTTGAAGCAGGATTTTCTAAGTTACCATAGCTATCAGAATTATTATTAGTGAATAATTTTAACGAAGACAGATTTGAAAGATAGACAGAATACAAGTACATTGAAGTAGAGAAACATGAAAGATCTTCAATAAATTTAATGATTTGAACAGCTTTTAACTGATTCATTGATTTAGTTTTATTCAGATTTTTTATCTCGACTGCTTTTTTCCATTCATCTTCGAAAATTCTCATATAAGAAAATCCCAATACATCTATAGAAGTAAATAATGCTGCTTTTCCATTTGCTCCATCTATATTTATTATGTTACTCGAATCAAGGATAATAAGATTTGAAAAAACATTACCGATTTTCATCATAATTTCATTTGGTAAGAACGATAAATATTCACTACCAATACATTGATTAGATATTAAGAATTGGAGTTTTACTCCTTTAGTAATAGCTTTAATTAATGAAGAAGAGCATTCTGAAATCAGTCTCAAGCCCCAGATATCTAGAATTGCAGTAATACTAGTTCGAGTATTCTCAACTAAATTTGATAATTTTTGAAGTGTAGATTTAGGATCTAATATAAAATACCTTTTTTCTTCTAAACCCTTTAATGAATTGCTTTCATCATTTATCTGTTGTAATTTTTCCACAACTCGTTTCATTTTCTCTAATTTTTGTTCTTGCAGTATTACAATTTCATCAAAAGCGTCGGTTGGATTTATTGCGCTACATATTAGTGGTTTTTGTTGCGAAATTATAGTCAATCCCTTTTTCTCTAGTTTTTTTAGAGTGAGATAAATTTTTGTTCTTGGTAAATGAGAATAATAAGCTATTTCACTAGCTGATAACGAACCTTTACCTATCATGGTTAAATAAGCACGAGATTCATATTGTGATAGACCAAATTCTTCTAAATTGCCAATGAGATCATTATTTTCAGTATTTAAATTATTGACACATCTATCAGTATTGTTATCTAGATTACCATCATGATTCGGATAATATTGTTTTTCAGATCCAAAACTTTTTTTATCATCGGTTTTAATACTATTGATATTTATATCCTTAGATGAATATTCGTCATGGATGTGTCTCTGATTCATTGATATGTTCATAAAAATAATATTTAAAATAAAATCCCTTTGTCAATTAGATTACGTCAAAGCTCAAAAAAATACTAAGCTAAATGAAATTGTGTAACCTCGATTATTGTAACCACAGTTACTATTAAAGATCGATAATGATGGTATTATATAGATACTATAAGAAAAGAAATCGAAATTCCATCATGATAGAAAATGACGAGTTAGAAACTACAGAACGTAGACCTTTGACATCAAATGCAGATATAGTGACTACAACAACAACAACGACTACTACGACTATACAAAATACTACCGTCAATATGGGAGTTACACCATCTACTTTAAAAAAATATCGAGAGATAAAAGAAGAAAATGATGATGATGATTTCTATTTGAACTCTCAAAGTATGGCTCGCGATTTTCATCAATATCAAATTGCAAACGATCGTGAATTTTATCTAATAAAACATAACATACCTTTAAGACCAAAAATAAATCAGATACAATACAGGATTAAAACTGAAATAAATCACCTCCAAAATATCTTCAATGAATTAAAAATCAGAGATGAACAAGAAATTCAAAAATTAGTCATTTCTATAAAAGAGAACAATATTCAGTATTCCTCCCTAATCTCGTCAGAATTAACTGTAATTCGAAAAACTAGTAGAGATATATGGACCACAAAAATTGTCTTGGATGATTTATATACAAAGATTTGCACTATATCCAGTTTTAAAGACTTGGTGGATACCATTACTCCTTTATTATCTGTTATAAAAAATATAAGATCTTTATTAATCCCTCATATTAGAGAACCAGATCATGAGTTTAAGAATATAGCAGATCTGTTATCTGATATCATTTTTAATGCTGGCCAAATCGGAGGATATCTAATCAATTTTAAATTAGCAAATGATAGGGCATTAAATATTCTAAATGAAGCAATATTCAAGGCAGAAATTAAAATCAAAACAGAATTTTTACCAATTCCTAATATAATGACATAAAAAATAAAGGAAACACAATTTAATAATTTCCTCTGGATCTTTATAATTACTATTAATTCAAGTTATCATCTCAGATTCTTTTCTTTCCTTCATCAATATAGAATATTGATTCATTTTTATTCAATGAGGAACCAGAAATCAAATTTAGTAGTGAGGTTGTAATATTTCCCATATCTGGATCAATTCCTTCTACATTACCTGCTAGCACTAGATTCAATTTAATCTTGGAACCTAATACATCGGATAACTCTTGATTTACTGTAGCTGTATATGGCCTAAGCGCACCTCTAAAAACTTCAGATCGTGCTCTAGACAAGCCAGAGATTTTCTTTCCGGCAGGAGAGTCAGGACCTAAGATAACTATTATTCCTTTAGAATCTTTAAACTTAGTAGGTTGTTGAACCGCGCCATCTGGTGACATAAATTTTACTCCTTCTCTGGTAATCAATGCCGGAATATGAATAAAATTATTTACAAGTTCGTCCCACTCTTGTCTTGATAAAGATGACAAATTGCGATTATAATCATAATCACCAGTTACATGAATGATTGCATCAATATTTCCGAATTTTGTTTTAGCAGTATTAAAAATTCTCTTTACTTTCTCTTCATCTAAAATATCTAAAGAGTGGCTATGAAAATCTTTATAATAATTCATGTCATCAGGATTCCTATAAAGAATAATTACCTGTTTAACACCAATTTCATTTAGTTTATTTGCAAGGTTAACTACTCTCTTTACATCCTTTTCTTTTGATGATGTTACTGTAACAATTATGACTTTGTCTTTTAAATCATGTGTAGTATTACCATCTATAAAAGTTCCAACAATTGGTTTAACAGGATAAAATACTCTATCATTTGGAATAACCCTACCATTGATTAATTTACTGATCGTATCATCTGCCAAGGTTAAAACCATTTCAGCAACTTCGTCTTGACTTAGAAATTCATTATCTACTATCATTTTACTTGTATTATTTTGAATTTTTTCAGCAATTTCTTGGATTTTTGTTAGCATTCCATCAATTGTTTTATTCACTGTTTCTCGACTATTGCTGGAGTTACTGTTGCTAGCTGCATTGAGTGTATCAGCGGGATTTGTTGTTGTTGTTATTGTTGTCTGCGAAGAAGAAGATGATGTGGAAGCAGATTCAGAAGAAGAAGAGGAAGAGGAAGTTGCTGTACGTGAATTTAATATTTCTTCTGCTATATCCATAGTTCCTTTTGAATAGACTTCAGAAGATTCTCCAAAAAGTTCTAATCCTTTTGTTGCAGCTACTTCGATTTCTGTTGATTCAAGGCCAGGATATCCACCTATACGTAAAAATTCTGCAGCTGCTTTGGGATAAACAGTTTTGTAAATTCGATCAGAATGTACCGGTCCCGGGTTTGTGGCAACGGACTTTATCCCCTGCTCAACCAACTCCCATGCTAATGCTTCTGCCAATCTATTTTTTGCACCTTGTGCAGCAGTATATGGAGTTCTAAATCTATACGGTCTCTGTTCATATTTATTTTCTTCAGTAAAGAAAGTAGCGATAGTGATTATTTTAGAACCTTTTTCCATTACTTTAAGTCCCTGAACAGATGTCCAAAATGTTCCAGTAAGATGGATAGCTACGCAGTCCTTAAAATCCTTGAATGTGGCATTAGTAAATGTTTTTACAGGACCAGAAACTCCCGCATTATTTACAATAATATCAGCCTTACCGAATTCTTGTTTAATGCTAGAAAACATTTCATTAATCCCAACTTCATCTGAAACATCAACTCCAGAAAATGATCTAACTTTACCGGATGATCCAACTTGTTTCATAATTTCGGTAAGAATAGAGCTAGTTTTATCTAATGGTTCCTTTCTCCTTCCCATTATAATAATACTTGCACCCTTTTCTGCGAATTTTTTAGCAATAGCCTGACCTATTCCTGTTCCACTACCTGTGATCACAACTACTTTATCTGAAAATTTTAAATTTGACGATTTAGAAGATTCTGTCATTATTATTTTGGCAGATTCCATTATATTATTTAAATTTTGCTAATCTAAGAGTTACCTTTAAGAGGGGTTGGTGTTATAATACTTGTAGTACAAAGAAGAATGAAAAAAGTAACTAAATTACGATTATTGATTCTTTATAGTATTATTTTAGTAAACCTTCTTTTAGTATCTTCACATCAGGTTTTTACCAAAGATGCGTATGCCCACCAGCTTTTTAATTCTTCAGGAGAAAAAATAGGAAATTACTATGTACAGGTAGCTACAAATCCCGAGATTCCAACTACTGGTCAACCTACGACAGTAATGATGAGAATATCTAGTAATGATGGCACAGAATTATCTGATGTTCCCATTTCTATTGAAATAACAAAAAATGGGCTAGAGATTGATAGAATTCCACAAATTGTAGTAACAAATGGTCACTATGAATTTGATTACAAGTTTTTGGAACCAGGGAACTATGTCTTTTATGTTTACTTGCAAGACATTTATTTTTCAGGAAATACAATAAAATATACGTTTAATCTCAGTACACTTAATCCATTTGGATATATTTTCTTTTCATTGATAAGTTTCGCGGTAACAGCTCCATTTGTAGTATTAGGAATAATATTCATAACAAACAGACGACGAAAGAAGAAGTTGGCTAATAACAAAAGCGTATAAATATAAAAAGTGAAAAATACAGAAAATAATGACTTCTTCAAAAGAGTAGTTATTATAAGTTTTCTCGTACAGAACTATAATCATGTAACAACATTTTCAAAGCATTTAAAAATATAGAATTAGAAAATTAAATTTTATTAAATCTATACGTTAGACACACATACACTTTGTAGAAAAAGAAAATGCACCAAAAAAAGAAATAGTAAAAGAAATCTGGGAAATTAAGAAATAGTAGACTTTTCTAACTTTGAAAAAGATTTTTCTTTATTATCTTCTATTCTCCAAGCATATAATGTTACAATAAGCATCATGGAAAATAATATAATTCCTATTCCTAAATGCAAGGTTACCAAATGAGCGTGGAGACGTTCTAATATGACAATTGCCCCTAATGAAATTTGGGTAACTACTGCCGATCCTGCAATGAGGGAAGCAATTTTCATTCCTTTTGGAGACTGTTTTGATTTTAATGTAAAAGCCATTGTAACAATAACCATCAAACCTGTAATAGCTGCTATAGTACGATGGAAATATTCAATTATAAAATCAGCTAAAGGAACTAACCCAGCAGGACATAAAGGCCAGTCTGGACAAGATAAACCAACTCCTGAGGCACTAACATATCCACCTATAAAAATCAAAGTAAAAAGTATCGATAGAGTAGAAAAAGAAAGAATTTTGAGGAACATTTAAAATTATTCCCTTTTTATTTTTATGTATTTTTTCCCAAGTTTTTATTTTTGTCGTCTATTCCACTACAAGTGTTCCTGTCATATAAGGATGAACAGTACAATAGAATGGATGACTTCCTGCATCAACGTTTGCTGTCTCGACTACTTTGAATTCTCCACCATTTATTATACTTGTATCGAACAGTTTACCAGAATTTGCGTCAGAGGCACCTTCACCATTTGTAACAGTATGTGGCATCAAATCTTTGTTATCTACAAGAATAGTATTACCTTTTTTGACTTTGAGTTCATCAGGATCGTAGGCAGGATTACCTTGTGTTGCTGCCCCTTCTAGGATTGTCAATGTAACATCAGCTTGTGGTTTTTCTGCTGCGGGGGCTCCACCACCTGCCGAAGCTGTTGCGGACTCCTCTGGTGCTCCTATAGGTGTTGGGTGTTGTGTTGGCCCCATCATCGGCCTATTTAAATCAATTTCTGGTTTTAGTTTGGCTGAAGGTGGTGGAACAGAATGCATGTGTTCCCATTGTGAAATGGCTATTACTGCACCAACTATCATTACTCCAATGACGATAACTAGACCTTTGCCTAGTCTTCGTCCGGTAGTTCTAATGATGGGGGTCTCGTCGTCTGTAGTCATAGTACTCTTCTCCAATCTTGAATGGATCTCTCATTTCTGCTGCTACTCCCTTTACAGAGTTCTTGAGGAAGTTATAGATCATTAGTAGATACGAAAATCCTACTACCCATGCGCCTATCGTTGCGATCTGGTTCATTGCTATCCACTCTGGCAATGGGATATAATCGAAATACCTTCTTGGCATTCCGTATAATCCCAATATGTGTTGTGTCATAAACACCACTATTATACCCGAAAAGGCAGCTACCCAGTGTATCTTGGCAAGCTTTTCGTTGTACATTCTTCCAGTAATTAACGGGAACAGATAGTACAAGAATCCCGTGAACGTAAGTGATACTGTACCCATAAGTATCAGGTGGAAATGACCAACGACCCAATAACTATCATGTGTTATAAAGTCCAATGGCAATGCGGTATTTACAACACCACCTGCACCTGATGCGAAGAATAGCATTATACCACCTACACCAAAAAGCATGGGAGCTGCAAACTTGATTCTTCCTCCCCACATGGTAGCTACCCAGTTAAAGACGTGCATAGCTGATGCAGGTACCGCTGCTAGAGTACCGACCATGAACACTGTCTTTTCTGTGAAGCTCATACCAGTTGCTAACATGTGATGAGCCCAAGATGCAAAACCTATAGTAGACAGCAGCAGGAACGCTATTACTCCTGACTGGTAGCTAAATATGGGTTTTCTCGAGAACTTGGGTATCATCTCGTATAGCATACCCACCGCCGGGAGCAAGAATATGTACACCTCTGGATGGAACGTGAACCAAAAGAGGTGCTGATACGCTATAGGATCCCCACCCAAAGCAGGGTTAAAGAACCCAGTAATACCAAGTCTATCTGTATACAACATTATCAATGCTGCTGCGAACGTAGGTATAGCGACAAGGGTCATGAACGAAATAGAGAGTATAGACCAAGCAAATAATGACATTTTCATAATGGGCAGATCTGGATGTTTACATCTAAGCATGGTAACAATGAAGTTTATAGATCCAAGGACTGATGACAATCCAAGGATCTTTAACCCAAATATCCACAACTCTGCTGCTGGACCTGGTGCGCGTATAATAGAATAAGGAGGATATGCAGTCCAACCAAGATCTGCAAAACCTAACCATACCATTGCAGCACCTACAGGAATCATCCAGAACGCTACCGCATTCAATTTTGGCCATGCCATGTCTTTGTATCTGACTAGAATCGGAATCAAGTAATTACCGATACCGGCACCAAAAGGAATAGCCCAAAGAAAGAGCATAGTGGTACCATGAACGGTAAAGAATCTGTGAAAAACATTTGGATCAGGAATTATCTGTTGTCCTGGCAAAAACAATTCAGCTCTAATTGCTAAAGCCAAAGCTCCTCCCATCATCAAGAAGGTTACCGAGGAAATAATGTACAGTAAACCAATGTCTGTATGATGAGTGGAGAATATAACCTCCCACAAAGGACGAGGTTTTTTAATTTCTAGAACCATCTTACCTTAATACCTCCATAATATCGAATACAATCCTGTACAAACATCTTTATCAATAAAAGTATTTTGTTCTTTCATGTTAATTTTCGTTTTCATTTTTTTCTCCTTTCCTTTTTTATTCTCCTATTATTCTACTGTCATAGTCCCAGTCATATATGGGTGAACCATACAGTAAAAGGGATGCGCTCCTGCATCTACGGCAGATGTATCAATTTCAGCTGAATCGCCACCATTTATTATACTTGTATCAAATAATTTCCCAGAATTTGCGTCTGAGGAGCCTTCGCCATTTGTAACAGTATGAGGCATTGTATCTGCATTATGAACAGTTATTTTATCACCCTTTTTGACTTTTAGTTCATCAGGATCATAATCAGGACTACCCTGTATAGAGGAACCTTCAAGAATTGTTAAGGTAACACCACCAGCAGCAGCACCGCCTGCTCCACCTCCAGATGTTGCATTTCCACCTGCAGTTGCATTGCTAGCTGTTGAAGCTTGTTGTGTTCCTGCTGGAGAAGCTGCTTGCTCGTTAGAAACTGCCGCTCCTTGTGATGTTGCAGCAGGAGGTGCAGAACCGGCAGCTGGGGTCTCAGCCGCTACAGGAGTTGGTTTCGGTGGTTCAACAAACAATTTTGCTTTCATATTATAATGACTAAATCCGCAATATTCCCTGCACTGAATTAGATATTCACCTTCTTGAGTAAACATATTCCATAAGGTGTTAATTCTTCCAGGGACTGCATCGATCAATAAAACCCAATCTGGAACATTAAAGGCATGATTTACATCTAGTGATGTAATTTCAAATCTATATGGCTTGTTTTTTTCGACATGAAGTTCATTCACTTCCTTGGTTCCATCTGCATGTTCAAAGCTCCAAAACCATTGCTGCCCTATAACTTTGATTGTTTCTGCTTCAGCTGGGACTTCCTCAATAATCCTTTCTACATCCCAAGAAGACGCTCCTACCCAAATCAACAGGGCAACTACAGCACCAATATATACCCACTCATATTGTGCATGTGCCATTAGCGCTCAATGTCCCCCTTCACCGGTTCTAGAAACCTATTCCTCTTGTGAGATTCTCTATATCTCCAACATACATAAAGAATTACACCTTGAACTACTGCACCTACAATGAATGCAGCCACCATCATTCTATAAAATAGCCCCCATACCTCCGCATTTCTTATAACATATTTTTCTGCTGCAGCTGAATCTGAAGATTCCTGTCCGAAAGCTTGTTCAAAATAGTTGAAATAAAGAATAGTGAAGAGAGGCAAAATACCTAATATTAGCCAATATTTTGATTGCAATTTCATACTCCCTTTTATTGGCTGAATACTCACAAACATATAATTTAAGGTTTTTGAATTTTAAATTTAAAATTTATA
>DATFCH010000194.1:0-2872 GCA_035253345.1 Nitrososphaeraceae archaeon | reverse complement strand
TTCACTATTATAGTAATATTCACTTTAACTGGTATCTTTAGTTTTATAATAATATATAATTATTCTAACCTTTATCTAATATATAGTCAAACTCGATTCAGATGATGCTAATACCAACGTAGACTAATTAGATAATATTTCATCGTCTAAACATGTTAAAGTTGGAGATATTGATATTTCCTATACCATATTTGGCAAAGGAGATCCAATTCTATTAATAAATGAAAATTCTCTTACAAGGAATGATTAGGATTAAACTTTTCTAAAAGAATTATCTGCAAATCATACTATGATAGTTTTTGATAATCGTAGTATTGGTAATCTACCTCTGGTTCCAAAAACTTTACAATTGAACAATTTGCTGTAGATATTGCTGAATTATTAGATGCTATTAATATTTCAAAATCTGATGTCATGGAGGTCTCTATGGACGGCATGATTGGTCAACAATTTACCTTAGACTATTCAGACAAAATTGATAATTCATTAATATATGCTGCTGTCAGGTGTTGTGGAAATCAATCAATTCTGTCAAGTAAACAAATTCAAGAACAAATTACAGAATTAACAGGGTCAGTCGAAGATATAAAAAAGAGATTCATTCCTCAGGTATTTTCTCCAAATGGGATAAACAAATCAAGATTTTATGAAAAATTTTGCATAATTTGAATTACCTCTATAGATATTCTTCAAAAACAAGGTAAAGCAATATTCTCTTAGAAAGGAACTTGCAGCCAATTAAAGACGTATCACAAGATACATTTGTGATACTAGGAACAGATGATATTCTATTATCTTCTGCTAATTCGATAATATTAATAGAAAATATTCCAGGAGTATGTTAGAGCAAGACAAAGAATGTAGTCATGGACTAATGTATCAATATCCTGAAAAGTGAAGTGCAGTAATAATACATTTAGACAATTAAGACTTAATTTATCAAAAAAATAATACTAATATTAATAGACATAGTGATATCCAATTACTAAGTTAATCAAGATTTTTCGAATGATGTTCTATTTGGATAATTTTACAATTGTAATTCCAAAAATTTGAGATTTATCAACTGAAATAATTTTATAACCCTTTATATGTTCATAAAAACTTGTCATTGAATTACAACCTACTTCATATTGAGAAAAACCTGTCGGATATTTGACAAATATTATACCATATTTATCTTCAATATCTGGACATGATCTAACTCCTAACCCACCCACTACATTATCATTTTTATCAAATTGTTTTTTTGATTGTTCATTTATCCATTGTTTTTGATAAGATTCTTGTTGATCTTGTGCATAGATTGAAATTAATAATGATGAAAAAGTTATGGTTAAACCTATAAGAATACTTGCTAATATTTTTTCCATGGTATTTTATCAAAGGTATTTGCAATTTCTATTTAAGATATATAGCTAAATTTTCCTGATAAGTGCGGTGTTATAACAGTACAAACAAGTTATTTCAAATAAAATCATAGTATCAAGATCCATTAGCTAAAAAGAGATTTAGTATTTTTTGAACAGGCATAGTAAACATAAATTAAATGATAATCTTATTTCAGTTAAATGATTTGATAGAAAGGAGGGAATAATGAAAACAAAACAAAAATCTCCTAATAATCATGATTTGAGTTGAATATGATGATGGGAAGAAGAATATTACATTAAATTAACAAAGCCAAGAATATGCAAATTAAAATAAAAAAAGGCATATTACGATATTGGATCCTGATGTTTTGCTGTCAAATGGCTTTTCAACTCCTCAGGAAGATTCTGAACATAACCATTGTAAACTAATGAGGATCATTTTGAAAACTGTTTTAAGAACAACCTTACCACTGACAAATTTGTAGCTATTCTGATCTATCCAATTACCAGATATGTTCAAGCAATTATGTCGTTTCAATAGTGAAAATTTAAAAAAGTCAAAACAATACTCGATTTTAATTCTATCTGATAGTATAAACCATGAATATAGTTGCACTCGTCTCAAGATGCAAGAACATTTTTATCAATTCTGGAGTTATTTAAAACAATTGTATCTCATTATGAGAAAAAAATCGATTGGTTACAAAGAAATAGTAAAATTTTAATATAAAATTAAAACCTCAGACATATTAACATTATTTAAATTTTACAATTTATTTTTCTGATTTCAGGTTGAGAATTATTTTATAGGTGATAATAATATTTGATAAAATAGTTACATCTTTTGAACTCACTTCTAAATGATTTGAAAATTTAACAAATATAACTATTACTTGGAGAGGATAGAATCAAACGTTATTATGCATCAATCTAAAGTATATTTTCTATAAATATAATGAAAAATATATAATCAATAATATTAAGCTTAATATCATTCAATAATTAATTAGGATTATGTCTTCAACTAGAAAAGATATTCAAGAAGCTACAGACAAAATTAACCAAAACGTAAGTAAATTTCAACAAGATAACAGACGATTATTTGAAAATAATGTAGATATTTTCAGAAAATACCAAGAACAAATTAATCAAATAATACAACAAATATCAAAAAATACTATAGAGTTACAAAAAAATGTCTTTAACACATATCAATCATCCTATTCTCAATTCTTTGATAATCTAACTAATAACCAATATTGGAATAATTTCAATTTTTCAGAAAAATACTCTGAAACATATAATACAATAAATAAAAATATACAGGATTATACAGTAAATGCTACAAACATCATAAATGAAATTTCTACTGGTACTATTGAAAATTTTAATAAAGCAATTGAACTTACTAGAAGATATTACAACAATACAATACAAAACATCGACGATTATTCACAAAAAATAGAAAGATCATATAATAGACATTAAACATTATAAAA
>DATFCH010000193.1:0-4705 GCA_035253345.1 Nitrososphaeraceae archaeon | reverse complement strand
ATCTGAACATAATGTGCCGTCTTTGAAACTATCAGGAAGGTCTACTGTATTACTCTGAGTCCTGGCAGTTAATGATGTAAGATTGTTGTTGGTAGATGTAAGATTGTTGTTGGTAGATGTAAGATTGTTGTTGGTAGATGTAAGATTGTTGTTGGTAGATGTAAGATTGTTGTTGGTAGATGTAAGATTGTTGTTGGTTGAGCTGAAATTGTTATAAAGAATATCAGAAAGGATATCATCATTTGCTGATGTTGTTGTTTGGAAATTATCATCATTTGCTGAGCTGAAATTGTTATAAAGAATATCAGAAAGGATATCATCATTTGCTGATGTTGTTGTTTGGAAATTATCATCATTTGCTGATGTTGTTATTTGGAAATTATCATCATTTGCTGATGTTGTTATTTGGAAATTATCATCATTTGCTGATGTTGTTGTTTGGAAATTATCATCATTTGTTGAGGTGAAATTAGTATGAATATCTTCGGAATTATTAATTATGTCTATAAGATTATTAGGAAGCAGAATGTTGGCATAATCCAATGTAGCACCAACTGAATCAAGAATAAAGGTGCTTACAATACCAATTAGAATAATAAATAAAAAAAGTAATTTAATTATTATAAAACCCACATTACATAGAATAAGTAAAAAATTAATATAGAGTGTGAAAATTTAGACGTAGAGATGTTATAATATTAATTTAATTCCCCTTTTTTCGAATTTTTTTCTCTAAATTTAGTTCTCCTAGTTTATTATGAGATATTTAAAGTTCATAAGTATTATGTTATTAATTATAGTGAAAAATTTATTAAATCTATACCATGAAATTTTACGATCTTTTGAGATATAAAATTTTTATGTATCTTTCCTTCATTATTTAATATTTCATATTTGCTATAGAAAATATTTTTTGATAACTATTTTATTGATATTTTTAAGATAATATTAATTGAGATTATTATTGAAATTTCTTGATTCACAAGAAACAGGGAAAGTTAACACGCTTTTCTACAGAGTAGTTAATATAGCTCTACCTATTTCATTGAATCGTATAGCAACTAATAAACTTAACAATAAATAAGGATAAAAAATAAGGATTACAATTATTCATACATGATGACTATTTGTACTTGATGTGTTTCTGATGTCTCAAGATGTTTTTTTGATACTTAAAATGCTGAATATCTTATAGAAGATTTTATATTATTTTATCATTTAAGGAAAAATTGATAAATCAAATATTCGTTTTTCCTCATTTATAAGATTTGTATCTGTTTAATTTTTAAATTATAATGATTTCTTTTAATAGAGTTATGTTTATTGATTAATCTTCTTGATCTCTAGTAATCATATTATATAAATCGTTCAAACCAATACTTATCAAATAAAGTTTGAACATATGATGTGTCATTGTCCAGGGGCTATGCTTCCTCCTCCTAGCTGACCTTGGTCAGAGGGGAATTGTCCAGGAGGTAAACCTTGGAACTGTCCTTGGTCAGCGGGTGGTTGATTAGATGGCAGGTTAGAGTTTGGACTAGGATTAAATGGTATTCCTCCAGTTTGGGGGGGATTAGAACCCTCTACGGGAGATCCTGGCGAAAATCTCGTCCCGCATTCGTCATCTTGGAGATCGATTTTTCCATCTAGATCATTATCCACTCCATCAAAACATATTTCTGGTTGATATTGTACACCACCTGTTACCTCTTTATCTATTGAGGCTAAATCCTCTACCACGTATACATTTACAGTATCTGTATCAGTGACATTTTTATCTCCAACAATCAATCCAAATACAAAATAACTATCACTAGGTAAATTAGGAGCAGTAAAGGATGTTCTAGATGTATTACTATTCTCTAAATCTATCAGTGGAGTTTTTGGTTCTAGTTGAATCCACTTAAAAGATTCAATAGGCGGATCTGAACTAATACTATCCTCAGCATTTAATATTACTGGCTGTCCTTCCTCAACATACTGATCTTCTCCAGCGTTAGCCTGTAATGAGAAGGAGCTAGACAAAACTTGGGGATAGGAAATATCAACAGAACTTTCAAGTATTAATCCTGTCAGCAAAAACATAACTAAGGAACAAAAAAGATAATGATTGCAGGGAAAATGAGAGTACAGTCTTTTATTCTTAATTATCATATTTTACTAATAATTTTGAATATATATTAATTTATTTAGATGTAATTATAGATAAAAATAAAAAATAATGCCTAAATCAACAATTTATAATTTTATCTCTTGTTTATTTTAAATTAAAGGCTCTTAATTTAATACTAATTCATCTCTCTTCGCAAATGAAATTATATTTCTAATTGATGTATTATATAATAAATGTACAGATTTAGCCAATTGTATACGTATGACCGATCACAACTGTTATTCTTAGCGCAAGGATAATAATCATCAAAAGGCTCTATTCTATCTTTGAAATACTGAATTGCTATTTCTACAAGGCTATTCTCTAGAGGAGAATGCAACATATGTTTTATATGTAAAAAGTTGCAAGTTAGAGGTTACCAGGCACCACAATCAGTGTATACATATGTTTTCCATATTAATCTATCAAAAAATTGAATAAAATACTCTGTTACACACATATTTCTTCTATTGAAATGTTTTTTTCAAGCGCTGATTTGTGAATTAGTTCAATACAAATCCATAACCACAAAGATTGGCTAATAATCTGAAATAGTTTCTTCTATTTTAAAAAGAGACTCTTCCTTTTGTAGATAGGCAATGAGCCAAATCTTTGAATCAACTTCTATATTGCAACATGATTTCTCTTTTGTTATTATAAAAGTTCCAATGCATTAGATGTATTTCTTAAACTGAGATCAAGAAAATACAAATACAAAGAATACATTCCAATTAAAGTGAGTGTTCTATTTCGTTGAAATAATCTAAAAATATATATTGTAAAATATAATCTTTAGATCGGCTTCCATATAGAATGCACCAAACTTCTTTGATAAGAAATCCTCTCCAAATACGCTGAATTTTAAATGTCCTTATGTTGGGTCTATTAGAACTCACCTCCTTTCTCATTTTTTCGTGTGATTGTCAACGTATTGATGCCAGGTAAATGCGGAAGGATCTATTGAAGGTTAATCGAAACCATATATATCACAATACCTAAAGGTAGGAGAATAGCATAATGTCATCATTCTTTCTTTCACTCGTCCTCTTCTTCCTTTTTTCTAGTCTTCATATGAATCTAAACAAACCAAAATAAAATTCAACGTATTTCTATCTCATGGGAATGAATAGAAATATTAATTGTGATCTGTAGTTGGTAACTACATGGTTTGTGGCCTAAAGGCCATAAGATTTTAAACAAGCTTATGTGGTATAAAATGAATTGTTATTATTACCCCGCCAATTATGTTTTTATTACTTCTTCGCAATTGTTGGCAAGAATATCTCCGTCACCGGGGTCGTAATCTAATACTATATCGTAATTTTCTCCACAATCAAAATAATCAGCACCTTTCCCACCTTCCAGAATATCTTCTCCAAAATCTCCATAAAGTTCATCGTTACCGTCGGCTCCACTTAGAAAATCAGAATCGAATCCAGCAAAAATCACGTCATCATCATTGTTCCCATATAGGTAGTCACCACCGGGGCCTCCTTGAATATTGTCATCATCATCGTTACCAGAAATTCTATCATTATTAAATCGACCTTGTAGATTATCATTACCACCCTTTCCCTTTATGAAATCATTTCCATCTCCTCCAATAATTACATCTTTTTTATTCGAACCTATAATACAATCATCTATTCCTACCTGTGAAGTGCCTATGTAGATTCTATAACCATTGTCCCCGTCATCTTTGTATTTCACTGCTTTACAAAATGCCCCATAACTATCATCAAGATTACCTAGAGAAAATAAAACAAATACAAAAATAAAAGAACTAGCCACCAATACTGGAGTTCCTTTAGTTACCAAAAAAAGCTTCAAAACTGAAAAATCTATAAATTTACTCGGTTTATAGAAGTTAAAATCCTTCATTAGTAGTTTATTTTAGATTTCAAAAGAATATTAACTATTCGCCAACAAAAAACGGATTTTTGTTATAGAATTAAATTCTCCTTTATCATAACAATATAAAAAGAAATTATGTACCTTGATAAAATTATTCTGATGTTATTCATTTATGTGAGGAATTCTAGAATCTAAGTGGAGGTAAATTTTTTATAAAAATTAAGTCATAAAGTCAACCAAAGATCTAAAGCTTTGTAATGCTCTCTAACCCCATATGCAAACCAGATTTAAACAACTAAAAAAAGCTACAGGGATATTGGTAAGTAGGCTTTGAATTTGTATATCTTGGTTTGAATAAGAACTAAAGACGTGGAATGGTTGAACAATAAAGACCATAAGTAATGTTCTATAAGAGAAAAAGAGCAATAGTATTCATAATAGATAAAATTTCTCTTCATATTGATAACCCTTTTATTGTTTCTGTATTGATGGCTATTGAATATGTAGAAGGATCTCTGTTTAGATCAACCTTGGATATAAAAAATATTTTCTAACATGGAATTACATGAAATCATTAATCATAATTACTAAATAGGTTAAAGAGCCAGGTTAAACAGGTGCAATCGCTTGTACCCATAGGTGAATCAATTTTTTTCATTTGAAGATCATTGTAATAATAAGATAAAAGAAATTATAAAT
>DATFCH010000192.1:0-2151 GCA_035253345.1 Nitrososphaeraceae archaeon | reverse complement strand
TGTTCCTTTCCATCTAACCCCATTTTATGAAAGAAAAGACCTTAAATATACCTAAAAAACGTTGGTAAATTTACCGGTTTCAATTTTAATTTCAATTAGATGTAAAGATATGGAAGCACTCCTGTCCGAATAAATTATTCTTTAAACGTAATTATCTAAATAACTGAGATTTATATTATCATAGATTATGAAAAATAACTCATTTTGAAATGCAGTCATTGAAAAGATTACCTCCATAAGGTTTTTTAAATCCTTTATATAGCGTATGATCTTATGGAAGAAAAAAAGATAAAAGTAAATAATAGAGAATATAACGTTACACTTAATGATCAAACCCAATTAAATGCATTGAAATTAAAGCGATTATATCAGCAAAGTTACAATGACATGGATAGCTTTGATGAAGTTAGTACTGAAATATCAAGTACTATTACAAATCTATTAAAACGTTCAGTATCTCCTGATGTACTCGAGGAAGATATGGATGGTGCTATTCAACAGATTCTAAAATTATATGAGAAAAAAGGAAAAAAATAATCAATTTAAGGTTTGTACGACTGATATTCTGTCAAATTTAAAAATCTCAATTTTACAATAAATTTAAGCATTTGGAAATTATGTTCAATATCTATTCTAGCTGAGAAACCAGCTTTAATCGATATCTTTTGAAATAACAATATAAATAAGACTAACTCAATGAATCATTCGAATGAGCCAGGCATCAAAAAAATGTATCAACCCCTCATGTGGTTTAACATATAATATTTTAAATTCGGATTATCAATGCTCTTGTGGTTCATTCTTAGATATTATTTATTATGGTAAACCTAATAAGAATCTCATCGAAAAATTTTATGAGAGAAGAAATCCAAATGGCAACATTTATAATGAAAGTGGTGTCTGGAGGTTTCGTGAACTATTAAATTTTCCTGAAATCGATACTGAAAATATTGATGAATGTTCAAACGTATTAGTTTCATTAGATGGAGCAGAAGGACGACTCTCAAAACCATATAATATGTCTAAGGTTGCAGATTTTGTAGACATTACACACAGGAGTCTTTTTCTTCAACCAGAAGGTTACAATCCAAGTGGATCATTCAAAGATAATGGTATGTCTTCAGCTGTTACCCATGCTAAAATGATGAATGTTACAAATTTAATTTGTGCCTCAACTGGTAATACATCCGCTTCAGCTGCAATGTATGCTTCTAATGAAAATATGGAATGTGATGTTTTCATTCCTAAAGGAGAGATCGCGCCAGGAAAATTAGGTCAAGCTTTTCAATTTGGTGCACAAGTCATCCAAGTTGAGGGAAATTTTGATGATGCCTTGATCTCTTCTTTAGAATACTCAAAAACTTCAAATGGTTATACAGTTAATTCAATTAACCCTTTTAGAATCGAAGGCCAAAAGACAATAATATACAGAGCATTAGAACATTTAGGTTGGGAGCCTCCTGATTGGATTGTGTATCCTGGAGGAGCTTTGGGAAATACATCAAGTTGTGGTAAAGCATTAATGGAACTTTATGATTGGGGATGGATTAAAAAAATACCAAGAATTCTAGTTGTAAACGCTGAAGGTGCAAATACCCTATATGATCTTTTTAACGGTCATTTTAATAATAGAAAATTAGATTGGAATAATGGTAAACCGGACATGGATTTAGTCGAAAGATACTATCAATATAACAAACAAATAAATAGATTTCCAAAAACACGTGCGACTGCAATTCAGATAGGTAAACCCTCGAATATTATCAAAGGATTGAGAGCTTTATGGTATACTAAAGGATTAGTTATTCAAGTAAGTGACAGCGAAATGATGGATGGGATGTCAGTTGTTGGTTTAAATGGATTTGATTGTGAGCTTGCTTCTGGAGCTGTACCTGCTGGAATTAGAAAGCTTAGAAAACAAGAAATTATAAAAAAAGACGATGTTGTTGTAGGAATCTTAACTGGAAGACAAAAAGATTCATCTATATCTATGGAATACCATATGAATACCAAAAATCGATTTTCTAAACCTCCAAGAAATGTTCATCATTAAGTATTACAAATGAAGCAGATTTTTCCTACGTAGATTCAAACAATTATATTTGTGTCTAAATTTAAGACTGTTTAATGTATTTTACATTTTTTAATAAA
>DATFCH010000191.1:0-2166 GCA_035253345.1 Nitrososphaeraceae archaeon | reverse complement strand
AAGAAATTACAATACAATTCCTTTACAGATTGTAATTAAAAAATTACCCTTTACCTGTTTTATCTCCGAGAATAAAAATATTATTGGTTTAGTATTCTCTTACTGATAATTATCCCTACTGAAGTAAAAGACCCAATAAATGTTCCAACAACAAGAATAGAAGAATCAAAAGAAGAAAAATATCTTAGAGAACAGGAAGAACAGAAAACTTGGAATACAGGACTAGAATCATAATATGGCATCCCAACAACCAAAATAACAATAAGTATCAAAGGAGCTAAATTAAATGACTAATAGGACATATCTTTTACCAATTTACCAAGTGTACAGTGATTTAGGTTTTATTGACCCTGATTCAGTAAAGACAGAAGACAAACAAAACTAGATTGCAAAGTTAAGTAGTAAAAATAAATAAATAAATAATTTTTTTATATAACTCTCCTATACAAAATATTATGAGGAGACTAGAACAGAATGGTGATATATTGATTAGAGGGTTACTTATATCCGGAATCGCTGTCGTTATGACAGTGATAGTGGAAATTCATCCAGTTACCGGAACTGGAGAGAATTACGATTATTATTATGCCGAAGGACAAATAGCTGGAAAGGCTGATTGCGATAAGGGACTAAAATATAATCCTAATGGACATGAGGATTCTGGTGACTATGGATTTACTGACGGATATCAAGATGGCTGGACATTGGCGGGTTGCTCCCTTGACTCTTCCAAGAAAAAGAAATAAAGTAGAATGGTTTGGTGAACTATATTTTGAAAGTGTCAGAGAATCAAAAGGAATGAAATAACTTTTTATTTATTAGAACAATTAACTCTTATAATCATTAAATCACGAAATCTAAATAATACAAATTTTTTAGAAATTAAAGTAAACAAACAAAAGAGAAGAAAGGTTCATTGAGGCTCATGTTCTACACAAAGATATCCTCTAGCCTGGTTTTTCAGTCAAACGAACTCCAAACAGAATAATCTTAACTTTTGCATATTAGTTTTATAGATATAGTTTTGTCCTAATTTTCCTGTATATTATATTTCATCTCTTATTACTTAAGCTACTTTAATGCTTTAACTGATATAATAGTAATAGTTCATAATAATATATTAGAATCTTAAAAATAAATAAGAAACTAAAGCAATCGATATACGAAATATATTTCAATTCATGTTTACTTTCAAAGAATCTTGGAAAAAAGTCATAGCCTGATAAACGCGACCCACCCACCAAACCATTTCACTTTTATTTCAGGCTATGACAATAAAACTATCTAAGCATTATATAATATTATTAACAGGTCATAGTCTTCTAGAAGTGTCCCAACTTAGGGGGCTATGGTTTTAAATTTTATAATAGTAAATATTTGGGTTAAAGATATTTGTAATAGTTAAATAAAATTCTATAAGCGTACTGCTGATTCCGTAAGAGATCACTTTGGTTTTGAGAAATAAATAACCAAAGTGGTGAATCTAGTCGGAGAATTCTGACCTCAGCATTATTTCAGATTAGCCTCACCGATAATATATTTAAATATGTTGCAAGTATATATAACATAATCAGAATCACTTGCATTAGCGTGATCTTCTTTTGTACTAATTCATTGCTCCAAAGCAGCAGAAGGTCAAAAAATTAAATTAAATAGAATCTTTTTAATTAACAATGTAAATAAATAGTATAACACTCGGCATTTAAAGAGATATTTTGTCAACAAATTTGCTGCAATCAAGGCCTTGAATAAATAGGACATTGCTAAGGAAGAAGAATAGGAAGTTAATGTGTCTTTCTTCTTTTGTATTGTAATTGTAATTATTACTATTATGTCTAAAAATAATATATTATATTATCAGGAATACAAACAGTGTTAACATGCAAGTTATCAAACAATGTTGCATCCGTAATAATGTTATTTGCACATATTCTCTATACTTGTTCATTTTCACCAAATAAAGGACTTCCTATCACAAGATCATTACATATTACATTCAATATTGGAATTAAAATTGATATTCCCTCTTTAACTGCACATTCATGTAATATTAACTCCACCTGCTAATGCTTCTTCAAAGTCTGCAAACTATGTTGCATTAATATTCTGTAGGATTTTGAAACTATTTGAATATTATTAATTACCTTACATATCACTTTATATTTA
>DATFCH010000190.1:0-2683 GCA_035253345.1 Nitrososphaeraceae archaeon | reverse complement strand
TATATAAATAATAGCAAGTAATAACAATAAGTTTTCATATCTGACCTATATACAGATATATTTTAATCAGATTAAATTATTTAGTAAAATTTTGGATTATAAAGAATTACAACTAAAGTTTTGAAAAGCAAAAATAAAATTTTTATTACAATTATATATATTAAAATCTAAAATTGTCGTTTTTTTTTATTTTTAAAAAAATATATTTTATGACAATATCATTATCATTTTTTATAATAATTAGTTTAAGTACCGGGCTGTCATCCTTCGAAAAATCTTATTCTCATGATTTTTCTCCTGCTGAAAATGTACATTTTCTAACAGTAATGGATATAATAAAAATTGAATCAGAACTAGCAGTTAATAGCACGGGTAACAATAACAATAATAAAAATCAGAGTTCAGCTCAAATACATGCTAATAATGCAGTTATTGTTTATGACCCAAATACTAAAGAAGAGATTGCAGAACGGAATGAGAAAATTGCAAAAGAATTAGAGAGTATACTAAATCAATTACTTGAAG
This sequence comes from Nitrososphaeraceae archaeon, assembly GCA_035253345.1. GTDB lineage: Archaea > Thermoproteota > Nitrososphaeria > Nitrososphaerales > Nitrososphaeraceae > TH1177. The sequence continues at coordinate 2,158 of DATFCH010000190.1, read as the reverse complement.
AAGTTAAATCTCAGACGAACAAAACACAGCTTTATTTTACTGTGGAAGCCATTGATTCAATATTAGAAGAAGCAATAACTACTAGAATAAAAGAAGAACAAATAAACAATTCTACTATTCAGACTCTCATATTTTCAAACCTTGTAAATACAGCTCTTCAAAAGTATGGTGTTGCATTTAACGTTGGAATTGATTTAAGGAATACATCAAATATGTATGAACTAGAAGCTACTCATGATAATTTTGTTAATAACCATTTTGATCTTTTAAATTTTTCAAGTTATGAAAGTGCACTAGGATTTTCCCAAATCTCTTTATCTAAATACTATAATGATATATCTACAACTTCTGTATTATTATCAGAACAGAATAATAAAACCATTACAAATCAAAACTATCTAAAAAAACTCGAAAATGGATTAAAAGAATTGATCGATTCTATAAAAAATAAAGAAAATCCAATGAAAGTAATGGAAATTGTTTATGCCAAAATTTATCCAAATTTACAATTTCTTCAATCTAAATAAAGTTAATATAAAATTGGCTTCCTAAATTAGATTAATTCATTCTTTATTAGAATGAGATTATTCTTTGTTATTATACTATTTTATATGATGAAATATATCTATCAATTATTCATATGAATATCTTGCAATCATCATCTTTTTTACATAGTCATCAAAACTTTCAATTCTGTCTTTGAGATACTAGTTGACCCGTTCCATCATACTCTTCTCTAATAATAAGCGTAAATAATGGTTCAATTTCAGTACATTACATGATTCTGGATACTATGTACCACCATCTGTGTAACTGTATGTCTACCATATTTTTCAACTAATGAACGAATAATTTTTCAGCAACAAAGTATATCTTCTTTTTTCATGCTTGAAAATCACTAGCGCTTTAGATATATTTCGTAAACTCAATCCAAGCGAAGTACAATAAACAGAGCATATTACAATAAAAGTAGATGTTCTGCTTCTTTCAAATCTAATCTGCATGTTAGATTAAAATAGAATGTCTACAACTATGGATTTATCGTTAATTTAAGAGCCCTTGAATATCGTACATTATTCAATTCATGTATTCCTTAAATAATAATAAATAAAATAAAAAGTACTGAATTTCCAATTAAAGTTTTTAAAACTATTATTTTTGGAATATGAGTAGTTTTGGAAAGGTTTTTGATTTTGCTTATATTGCTATCAAGACCCTAAAAAAGCGTTGTAATTAAAAAAGTATATAGTTGTTAATACAATTGTTCAGTATTAACGACTTGAAAGATATTACTTCTTTATCACTATATTTTGTATAATCTGTCCGTATATTGGAGTATTTCCAAAGTGATCATTTATCTTAGCTGGATCAACCCAGATGCTTATTACATTATTATTTAGTGTCTTAATACCAATTGGAACATCATTTACTGGACCATCTTTCATACTTACTGTAGCAGTTCCATTAATTACATAGTTCTGATTGTCATTTGAAATATGAGATAATTTAAAGTTATTAATATTATGATTGTGGAAGGAAGATCCATTTAACATAACCATATCAAAATTTGCGTCAAACATAGCAGCTACAAGTTCATTTTCATTTTGTGTCTTAATTGCATTAGGAGGAATTTGATTTTTAAACTGTTCTTTATCAATATTAATTATAGCACTTTTCCAAGCACCAGAAAGAAGCCATGTGGGAACATCACCTTCATTTTGAATACTTACAATTGGTCCTGCAGCATATTCACCTGGTTGTTGTGGTTGTTGTGATTCCAAACCACTAAATCCACCACCACTAGAAGTACCTCCCATAATTTGTTGGGCATAAACCATAAAACTATTATTGTCGTCAAAGAGGGATTGAAAAGTATCATTTATTTGATTAGTTGTTGTTATTGCTATACCCAATACTAATAACATACTCGATCCTAAAAGAAAACATTTTGTTATATTTTTCAAATTAGTCAACAGCTTGTCTAAGTGTTATTTATTACTTTAGATTTATAAATAAAATTTGACCAAGTTGTCATCATTATTCTGCATTCAAAATCTGATTAGAGATGTATAAAATATAAAAACATTATTGCTTTGTTAAAGACATTACGATTAAAAATATTAACTTGAGAATATGTAAAATATGTTATTAATCATTA
>DATFCH010000189.1:0-6852 GCA_035253345.1 Nitrososphaeraceae archaeon | reverse complement strand
ATATGGATTTTAATCCCAATAAAGCAACATTTAGTGACTGTTTAGCAAGAATCGAGAAAGTAGTAAAAGAGGTTAGTCTAGATACAGAAAAACAAATAGTACCTCTCGTGATGATAATTGTATAAGAGCTCAGGATTTACTAGAAATTAAAAATGTTCCTAGTGGTTTTAAAAAATGGCAATTACCAGTTGCTCTAAGATGTGAATCTCAGATGTTCATTTCTGTAGGAGCACCTGGAATTAAAGTTCCATCACATTCGCATGATGAAGGGCCTGGAATTAGATTTATAATGAATGGATCAATAAAATATAAAGGTAAGGAACTAACTGGAGGAGATTGGATGTATATTCCAAAAGGAGTAAAATATGAATTTGAGGTTGGTCCTCTTGGAGTGCTAATGTGTTATTGTTATTGCTGTTGTTGTGCCTAACCTCATTTAATTTTATCTTTATCAAATATGACTACTTGAACACTAAGAAATCAATGTTTAAACAATAATTCATTTTTTATATCGAGAATTACTAAATATAACTATTAATTACAAACACAAAACGATTATCAGAAAATTTCCATTTATTTTCTACGATATTCTACCTAACAAAACCTAATTAAATTCATAAAGTAACTGGTCTCACTTTATCGAATGGTTCAAATCCCACTGAGATAAAGACAAAAGTGTAGATAATCATTTTATTTTTGTAATCTCATTTAGCTATTATAATTTGTTGATAAATTTCCTTTTATTATCTAATACTAAAAATTTACTTCAATTGTATATTAGTTTCAATTTAAACATTTATTTGATAGTATTTAATAGCAATATTATAGATTATTAATTCATCAACAACAGATCTCCAATTCTTCATTGAATCAATTCTCTATTCTAAAATTATGTTCTTTCTCCCATTCATAACTTTGAGTATCATTATCTTTGGCAACAATCCAAAAATCATAATTTCCACCAATGCGATCTCCTGCTTTATTAAATTTTATTTTCCCTGATATTCCCTCGCTAAATGAATCTGCAGTTTCACGAATAATATCTTGAAATGATTTTTTGGTTAAATTTTCATTACTATTGTTAAAAGTAGTATTATTTTTATCAAGGCTTAGAGCAGCTATCCAATAAGAATCATAAGCTAATGCAGAATATGTTATTGAACTTACTTCATGTAATTGTTTTTCTAGTACTTCTTTGAGATCATGATATTTCTTTGACTCACTATCTATTGAAAAGACAGGATTAGAAAGGTTTGTTTTCATTGCAAATGATGCTGAATCAACATTCTTTGTTAACTGATGATTTTGTGCTATTTTATCACTGCCATACCATCTTACTTTTCCTAAGTTTTCATAAAGGGTTGATTGAATTAATATAGGTGTTATCTCATCAAAAGATATCACATACACAGCTACAGAATTAGCACCATATTTTTTTATTGCATCCGCGACTATCGCATTTAATTTTTCTAATTCTTGATTCCACATTAGGAAATTTATTCTATGTAAACTAGTTGCAAATTTGCCTGTATAAGGTTTATAATTAATACCATCTTCTACTTCTCCTCCTAGTTTTTCAAAATAAAATTTAGTAGATTTATAGAGATCATTACTATATAAGCCGCCTCTCCAGATAGGAACAATAACTTTTATACCCTCTTTGATCATTCTTTCTGCAACTATCATTCCTTGGTATATATCATCAGGAACTAATCGAAATAGACTATCTCCTTCAATAGAAAGTGATGACGAAGTACTTGAGTAACTAATAAGGGTAATATTATTAGCATCTGCGTATCCTTTGGCAGCTAAAACTGTACTACCGATAGAAGGTCCTACAATAATATTTACACCATGTTCATGTAATTTTTTTATTGCCATGAGACTATCTTCTGAACTTGTCTTTGAATTAGCCATGAGTAGAGAGAAATGTGATGAGGAATTCATTTGTTCAAAATATTTGTTTACATCATATTCAGCTTTTTCTAATGCTACCTTGACAGATTTACCAAGCGAGGAAAAGGCACCTGTATATGGTAAAATAGCACCTATAACAAAATCCTTTTGAATATTCTCATTATAATCTGATGACGAGAGTTGAGGAGAAGAAGAAGAACTTTTTTTTATAAAAAATTCTTTATTTTCATCACCGCTGAAAACATTTGTATATATAAAACTAGCAAGTAGCAGAAAAGATATCAATATAGTTGAACTAAACAGAACCTTTTTGAAATTTGTATTTCTATTTATACTTGTTATAGTCTTGTAAATGAGATCCTTTGACTGCCATTTGATATAATATCTAAGATACCATATAAGACCAGCTGCAATTAATAAATAGTGTGCAGACAATAATAATGCAGACATCCATAACTGTTCAACAAATGCAGTTAGAACAATAATTGCAAACCAACTATCTCCAACAACTATTGCTAAAAATCCAATCAATTCACATACCCAAGGAATAAAGTGATGTTTTTCATCCTTTAACTTAAGGAGGATCATCATTGCAAGAATAGTGAGAATTGAATTTAACGTAGGATATGCTATTGTCACAATAAAAAGCATAAGACCTCTGAAATTTGTTAATTCCGTAAGATCTAGTGTCAAGTTTAATATGTATACCAAAAATAAACCTGTACCCGAGATTATTAAAATTAGAATTTTTTTATTTGTTATGTTACCTAGTTTATCATATATACTTATCAATCTATATATAATAAATCCATATGCAGACATCAAGAATAGATCTGCCAAAGAAGGTACTGGAGATACAATATCAAGTACTACTTCATAATAAGCCCATATTATATTTGCTATAAACCAGAAAATTAAGCCAAGTGTTAGAAGAATATTAGTTTTATCTCCTCCTTCATTACTATCTTTATCCTTAATGAAAATCATAGCAGAAAGTCCTGCAGCAGTAAGTGAATTTATTATCAATATCCAATTTGCATAGATTATTTTACTGTCTGATTCAGCAAAAAAAATAATAGAGTTTCCTATAACTATTGTAATAATTACTCCTAAAAAAAAATATATAGTAGTCTTCAATTATTCTCCTTTTTTATAATTATCGATACCAATTATAAAAACAAAACTACTAATATCTAAAACTTTAAATCGATACAAGTATCTTACAATTCATTTATTTAGAGTTAAGATAATTATCAATCACAATTTATGAACTTGAAAAATATCTTTTTATTTGAAATTATTTCCCATTGAATTAACTATCTTGTATTAGGTCCAAAATATATGTCAAATGAGTTTCATATCGCCTAGCCCATTTGTGATATTAGTTCTCAAATTAGATTCATCTAAGAAAATAAAAATGTGAATCAAAAAAAAATGAAAACAACAGAACAAAATTTGGAGAAATCTAATGCATATTCATTATTTGTATACGCAATTAGATCACAAGTTATAAGGGATTATTATTTGAGAAGATTGCGGATATTCTTCAATCATATCAATTTAGACCTTAATAAAAACTCTTGTAGAAAAATACAATCATCTTGCAAATAAAGGAATAAAAGATCCTTCTCGTGCATTTAATTGTATAGTTAGTTTTTTACTTTGTCAAAAAGAAAGAGTTGAAAACAAACAGATTCGATCATGAACACCAAGGAATTTTGTAAAATCATTAAAAGTAACTTGTGAGATTGCTGATATTCGTTTAACTAATCTAAAATTAAATTAGTCTTCCAACGATTTTTATATTTAATATTATTAGAATCTACTTTGTCTCTCCATAATCCTTTTTATTATAAATATCATAAACAAATACATAATCTCCTTTTGCGAATTCTCTTCTTTTAGATCTTCTTTTAGAATTTTGTTTCCATCAAGTAATCTTTTATTCTTTAGAGATTTGTAAATTATCTTTGGTATAACCAGTGATAAAAACAGCTTCTGTCTATATTTTTTTTAAATTAATGCTTAATATTAGATTTTTTCCAAATTAATATGTTATTTATAATAGACGCGTAATTAAATTCATGACTTATATACTATCAACTGCCTCTATTATCATTGCTATATTACTAACTATGTAATTTGATACATATGGCAAAGCTGCCTGGATGGCAGTAGTAGAAAAACCTTGTTGCCTAACAATACATCTAAAATTTGCTCTTATACCCCCAATTACATATCCTATGTAAAAATCTGTATTACGCTTCACTAGTCTATCTTCGCCAATTCTTTCAAATGTGTCTTCAAGTTGACCTCTACCATCTTTAAATTCTGCTATAGTAGCATTAAGTGCCTCAAAAGATAATATAAGCATTTGATTCTCATTGAATGTCATATTAACTAACTTTAGTTAGAGAAGTTAATATTTTTCGATTCACAGCCATTAATTTTAAGTCTTCATTATCTATTCGAAAGAACTCTTTCCAAGACAATCTTCCAAAATATTGTCTATACACAAATTTTTAATATCCAATATTATTTCAACTTTAATAAGAATTTTCGCTAAAATAGATTCTTCCGAAAAGGGACTAAAAACCGGTCAAATTTTTTTCATATCCCACTGTGTAAAATATAAAAAAGTTGCGAATTATCTTGGTCCAGATAACAAATTTTATTATTGAATATTAGAAAAGAATGATTCAACAAGTATTCATTCTATCAATGTAGAATAGTATTAGAAATATATTGTTACAATATCCTATTTTTTTTATTTTTGAACAATAAGTTTCTAATAATAAAATCTAAATAGAAAAAAGTTGCATTTCTACAATGGGTAACTACTGCAGTACCATAACGCTAGTCTTGGGTGAGGAAGATTAAAACCTGTACGGTTAAGAAGTGCATACAAAATGCTGGCACAGATTAAGAAAGAAAGAATCAAGCCTATCAAGAACATCAACAACAATATTTTTATTTCTCTTTTTTTAAAGATTTATTATAATTCTTTAACAGTCATAAATAGACAATCTCTATCTTGATATTATTTTCTTTCTCATAAAAATCTATGAACCTATTTATCATGTCGTCATAAGACTCGTCATTCTTACTTTTGCTCTTTAACATTCTAAAAGTCTTTCTTAATATCATTATTGGAACGTATTAGTTATCATTATCTTGAGTGTTCTGCATTCCTAGAGTCATATGACGAATTAATAATTAAAAAGTACGAGTTTGGATAAATATTTTTAGTTAGTTGTTGGCTATGTGTTGTTCTTTCTGCATATACGAACAGATATGTTTTTTACATCTCAATAGTTCCCAATACTCTCCTTTCTCTAAATTCCAATAAATGGGAGTATTACAACCATCACAACAGTTTTTATTCACGTGTACTTTTTATCATGTTACTAATACTATTTCTACTATTTGATATATTACTATATAATATTTATAGTGGTAACAATAGTATGGTATTGTTATGTTTAATCCACAATTACAAACTTCTAAAATAAATTTTCAATAATAATAGCCAAATTATAAGCTGCAATTATCTCTACAATAGACTCTTATTATAGAACCGCTATCAGTGTTACTCTTATGAACTTATTACTTATCCTTTTATATCGTTATGGTTATTACTTTTATTTTTTTTATTTATTTCATTAATTACATCTTTAACATACTGCTTTATATCATCATTATTTAAAAATACCTTATTGTAATCTACAAATAACTCACTTTTTGTCGATTTTCTAATTTTGTTAATGTAACTAATTGTTTTATCTTCAATCAATCTATTGCTCATATGATTTAACAAATCATATTTAATAATGTCATCTCTAATTTTCATTCTAATATGTTTATTTTCAGATATATAAATTGCAGAACAATAAAATCCTATCATTACAAGAAATGATGAAAGACCAAAAAAGAGAGATGTTGTAATTCCAAATGGAGGAAATGGAGTTACAACTATTCCATGAGCTTGATTAGTTAAAAATAAAAATACGAATCCAAATCCTGCTATTGTCATTGAAGTTCTTATAGCGGGATTATAAACTGTTTTTGTTATTATCCAAAATGGCATACCAAATAGCAGACTTCCTATTATTTTACTAAATATAAAAATTATTGTAAGGCTAATACTAAAAGAGGTTATATTTGAGGTTAATTGAAAGATAATTTGACTGTTAAATTGAACAAAAAATTGACTGATATAAAAAATTAATGGGATACTTAGAATAGTCCAATATCTAACTTTTCCTCCTACTTTATTTGAATATTCTTTTAACATAATAGAACTTGCAATCCAAGCAAAGACAAAAGAAAATATAGATAAAATTGAAAATATATTATTTAGATAATATTGGATAGATAAGGCAGGAATAAAAACTGATGAACCTATTGTCATTGGAAATATTATTTGTGGTTTGAACATTATCATGATTTCTGTAAAACCTATTTTCATAATTGATTCAAGAAATATTGTTCCAAAAGCAAGAGAGTAAAATAATATCAAGTAATTTCTTTTTATATTATACCAATGTAAGAATTTGTATGTAAGATAAAATAAGATAAAAAAACCTAAAGAGTAGCTTACAAGAAGAGATATTGTTATTATATGAAGAAGGTAGTAATGTAACACAACAACTTGAAAATTTACAAGAATAAGCAATGAGAAAAGAAAAATTTGAGTAAGTAAAGTTATTTTAAATACGCTATAAATTTTGCTAGATTTTTTGATAAAACCATTTATATGATTCCAATTGTATTTTAATATAAAAGAAGATAATACTAAAAAAGAAACAGATATAACAAGAAAAATAAAAATGTTGTAGTTTAGTGGAGTTTTATTAACCAAGTCAAATGTTTTTAGCATATTGATATCTAACAATAAAATTAAAATTAACAATGAAGATAGAATGTAGAAAATCT
>DATFCH010000188.1:0-6569 GCA_035253345.1 Nitrososphaeraceae archaeon | reverse complement strand
AATTAAGTTCGTGATGTTTTTCAAGTGATACTTTAATTGTATTTAATTTATCAATTAATTTTTTATCTTCTTTTTCATTAATTATCTGGTAGTAATTTAAGAGTTTTTTATTTAAGTTTTTTATTTCTTTTTTTAGGAATGGATTATCCATAAGAAGAGAATTAAGAAGGACAGGATCGTCATTTAAAATACTCTCCGATACAATACATTGTATTTTGAATGTACTTCCTGAATAAAGTTCCAAATTTTTATATTTTTGTGATCCAATTATATCTGCAAATACGATATTAATATAATGATTTAACCCAAGCACTACAGCCATTATACGATCATGTTGAATAGCATTTTCTAATGACAAAATATTAAAATTTGGAAATAACTCATGGACAATTTTTTTTTCTCGTTCGTAATCCCTGATAGGAATAAATAATATCTTTAAATTAGTACTTTGAGCAGCACCAGGACCAAACATGGGATGTATACAAATCGGTAAAATATTGTCTTTAGTTTTTAATAAAGATTTATAAGTTCTATTTTTTATCGATGCAATATCGATAATTACAGAATTCTGTTTCATAATTTTGGAACATTCTTTTATCATTTTTGGGATTACTCGAAGTGGTACACAAAGGATCACAATATCTGAATCCCTAACGCATGTATTAAGACTGGATTCGATAGTCAAATTTTCTCGTTTCTTTATTAAATTTATTTGTTGATCATATGCCTTTATATAAAAAATCTTTTTAGTCGAAAGATATTCGATAAACCAAGAACCCATTCTTCCCCCAGCACCAATAATTGATACCTTTTTCAATTTAATTAGTAAACCTATACAATAAAATTTTCAAGAATATCCAATCCTTCATTCAATACGGTAGTAGGTTGACAAGCAGATATCCTTATAAATTGTTTATATGTTTGCCCAAATCCACTACCTGGTGCTATTGCTAGTCCGCTACCTAATAGCGCATATACGAGATCGATGTCACTTGAATAATTTTTAGATATAATTTTAGGATAAACATACATTGCGCCATCAGGAACTACATATTCAGCATTCATCTGATCCAATCTTTTACAGATAACATCTATTCTTTTTTTAATCAAATCGATATTTGATCGTACATCTTGAGTCTCCAGTGCAGCTAAAGCACAGTATTGCATAGGTTCTGCTACTGAGGTAATAGAAGTAGCCTGAACCTGTCGCATTTTTTTCATAATATCATTCTTCGCTATACCATAACCTACTCTAAACCCAGTCATACCATAAGTTTTGGAAAAAGATGAAACCATTATGCTTTTATCATATTGATAATCTAAGATACTACTATATTTTATAAAAGAATAATCCGAATATACTTCATCACTTAAAATATATAGATCATGATCTTTCGCTATAGCAATTATTTTTTCAAGTGATTTACCTTCAAGTACTTTTCCTGTGGGATTATTAGGATAATTTAATACGAGCATTTTAGTGTTAATATTTACAAGACTCTCCAGTTTTTCTAAATTAGGCGTCCATCTATCCTCTATAGTAGTTTTCAATAATCTCACTTTTGCACCAATAAATTCTGCACATTCTTTATATGCCGGCCAAGATGGTTCAATATTTATTAATTCATCTCCTGGAGTTAAAAGCGAGGTTATGGCACAAAATATTCCAAACCTACCACCAGGTGTAACTATTACTTGTTCTGGTCCTACATTAGTAAATTTTTTAGATATTTTTTGGCGTAGCTGTAATATTCCTGGAATTTCAGTATAGTGATATTTTTTATTATCAAATATTTTAGATAATATTTCTTTAACCTTTAATGGTGGAGGGTAATCTGGTTCACCAACTTCTAAATGAATAATTTTTTTCCCATTTCTTTCAAGTTCTTTAGCTTTCATAAATATAGCAATATGAGAAGGGGTTTTAGCTACATTATTTTGAATGTTCTGTAATTTTACTGATTCTGAAAGAAGAAGGTTTAAAAGTTTGCCTGAAAATTCAACATCCATCCCCAGATCTTTTGTTAGTTTCATTACCGAGTTTTTTATATCATGTTCCACTCTTTCATCTTCGATTTCTATATTTAACTGATGTTTGATATTTCCTATTTTTTTTGCTACTTCCATCCTGTCTTGGACTAGTCTGATAATGTTATTAGTAATATTTCGCATTTCTTCTCTTAAATGATCCAAGTTATTTTGTTCAATCAATTTTTAAATCCCTCCTAGTATATTTGGAATAAATCCTGCCTTAATTGCATGATCAGATAATACGATAGAGACTATTGACTCAATAATTGGAGGAGCGCGTGGTACAACACATGGGTCGTGCCTACCTGGGACTTGAAGATCTACTAATTTTTCACAGGATATATCTAGTGTTTTTTGAATTTTAGCAATAGATGCAGCAGGTTTAAATCCAATTCTAATGTTTAATGGCATTCCGTTAGATATTCCGCCTAATATTCCTCCAGAGTTATTAGTTAAAGTCATTACTTTTCCTTCTTTTTTTATATATATATCATTATTTTCATACCCAGTTTTTTTTGTTCCCTCAAAACCAGAACCAAATTCTATTGCTTTGACAGCGGGAATACTAAATAGAGCTTTACTTAAATCGGATTCTAAAGAAGAGAAAACAGGTTCACCTAATCCCACCGGTAATCCAATGCTAATACATTTAACAATACCACCTAAGGAATCACCAGATTTTCTCGCATCAAGTATTGATCGTTTCATTATTTCTGCCATATTTGAATCTGGACATCTTACTTCATTACTATAACGATTTTCCTTTGCTTTATCGTAAGAAGCTTCATCATAAAAAATTTCTCCTATCTGTATAGTATAGGCAATTGTTTCTATTCCTAGGACATGTTTTAGTAATTTTTTAGCTATCGCACCTGCCATGACATAACTTGCAGTTAATCTACCAGAAAATCTTCCGCTTCCTCTATAATCTGCAAAACCGCCGTATTTTACCATCGCAGGATAATCAGAATGTCCAGGTCGTGGTATTGTTTTTATTTTATCATAAGTCCTTGAATCAGAATCCTTATTCCATATAATCATGCATATAGGCGCGTTAGTTGTAAAACCATTAAAGATACCTGAAAGGATTTCAACTCTATCTTCTTCTTTTCGTTGTGTTGTAATTTTGGATTGACCAGGCTTTCTTAAATCTAAATCTGGTTGAATATCTGATTCATTTAATGGAAGTCCTGCTGGGCATCCATCCAAGATGGCTCCTACACAGCGTCCATGACTTTCCCCAAAACTAGTAACAATGAACCTGTCTCCTAATGTATTTCCACCCATAATAATTAATCCAAAATCAAATTAATAATATATAATATTGACTTTTAATAATTATAAAAATGTTTATTGTAAATATAGCAGATTCAATTTGAATGCATAACCTTTACATTTGCACCAAGACTTTTAATATCTTGTAAGAAAGAAGGATAAGATACATCTATAGATTCTGCACCTCTAACTACTGATTTGTCGGTTATCATAGAAGCTATTGTAAATGCCATAAAAAGCCTATGATCGTTGTAAGAATTGAGATCTGCATTTTTTAAGAACTTTGAAGGATTTATTATTATTTCATCTTCTTTTTCAATAATATTAACTCCCATCTTTCTTAACTCTCTAGTAATATTCGAAACTCTATCTGTCTCCTTATATCTAGCATGGGATATTCCAAAGATCCTCATAGGTGATTTGGCTTTTAAAGAGATAATCGATACCACCGGCAGAAGATCAGGTGTATTAATAAGATTACAATCTATTCCTTCTAAAGTATTGGATCCAGTTACAGACAATTCCCCCTTTTCACTATCTATCCTGATGTCACCTCCCATCTCTTTCACTATTTCAATTATTTTCATATCTCCTTGTGGATAATTGAAATTTATGTTATTTATCGTTATTTTTCTACCTGTTAAAATCCCTGCTGCTATGATAAGTGAAGCTGAAGAGAAATCCCCAGGAATAGTAAAATTAGCTGGTTTGTACTTATTACTTGAAATGAAATAATTCGAATGTTCTTTATCATGATCAATTATAACACCAAATTTTTTCATTGTTTCAGTTGTAGATATTATATAGGGAATCGATACTTGTCTTCCCTGAATTCTTATTTCTACTTCAGAGTTAGCATAGATACAGGAAATTAATAGAGAGGAAATAAATTGACTTGAAATATTTCCTTCAATAGTAACTAATCCGCCTCTTATTCCTCCTCCTTTAATGATTAGTGGAGCTGTACCGTCCATGTTAGAAGATAACGCCTCTACTCCTATTTGTTTTAGAGCGGATATAAGTGGAAACATAGGTCTTGTTTTTAGACTATCATCACCGGTGATTATAGTATATCCATATTTTACAAGTGCAGCCATGGATGTTAAAAATCTAATTGTGGTTCCTGAATTTTCGGCGTTTATAACATCTTTAGGAGTATGAAATTGATTCATACCGTTAACTACAAAGGAATTAAAATTTTCATTATTCTTTTCAATTTTTACACCTAACGTTTTACAACCTTCAATAGTTGCTTTAGTATCTCTACCTAACAAAGGATTTGATATTATGGATTTTCCTTCCGTTAATGATGCAATTGCAAATGCTCTATGAGTATAACTTTTACTCGGTGGGCATTTTATGTTACCATCTAAATAAGACTTGCCTATTTCTATACTAACCAACTATTTTTTCAACTCTTGCTTTGGTATTATTAATTTTACAAACTAAAATCTTGCCATATTTTTCTAATATGTCCCTAAGTGTATGAAGATTCTTTTCTTCAGTTATTACAGCTATTGATGGACCATTTCCTGAAATAGATGCTGAGAGAGCTCCATTTTCTATCGATAAGAGAATCGGAGAATAATCATAACCCATCAAAGAAGATACTAAAACACCGTTTAGGTTCATTGCATTCCAATAATCATAGTTTTCGGCCATTTGAAATGCTTTATCAAACAATTCTGTCAAATTTTTCAACTTTAATGGATTTTTTCTTTCAGATTTATTAGGTAAAAGAACAAGAGATTGCAAATCATCAGGTCCGTTCTTTCTTCTTATTAATTTATCCAAATAATTATCTGTAATTACGAAACCACCAAAATAACAGGCTGCTGAGTCATCATAAGCTCCGGTTATTGTTATTTTCGCTTGACGGGATGCATTTACAGCTGTCCCTAAAACTTTAAAATCATTCGAATCGTTATCTAGCAGCCCGTAACAAGCTAATGATATTGCACAGGATACAGCACTAGAACTTTTTAAACCAAATCCAATAGGAATATCAGAAGAAATAGACAATCTAATATCATTTTGTTTTAGTATTGCTTTGGGAATACTTCGATGTATAATATATTTAAATAATTCACTATTCCTATTTTTGTAAAGTATCCTGCCTTCCCCTTTTTGCATGTGTAATTCAGCAGTTGTTTTTAGTGAGATTCCTAACGCAGATCCTTTACCAGTCGCGATAGCATTAACAATTGAAACAGCTCCATGAACAGTAGCACTTGTAAAAATTGAAGTCATTCAGGTGCACCAAATATTCCAAATAGAGCTTTTTTCATTACATCTATAGGCGCATCCAACCCAGTCCAAATCTTAAATGCTTGAGCTCCTTGGGCAATAAGCATTTCGTAACCAAATACAACTTTTGCATTAGCCACTTTAGCCTTCTTTAGCAAATCAGTATATACAGGTTTATAGATTATATCATAAACAATTGTATTTGGTTTTATAAATTTGGGATCGACTGGACTAGCTTCATCTTCTTTCAATCCGATGGAAGTAGCATTTATTATTAAATCAGATTTAAATGTAGATTTAGACAAATTATTGAAGCTTTCGCCATAACAATTTATTCCTAATTTTAATCCGTGATTAACTAATGCTAAGGTATTGGCAGATGAACGATTAACCACAATTACTTGGGATATTCCCTTCTCATAGGAGAGTGCGGTCATGATTGCATGAGCAGCACCACCAGCACCTATTATCAAAATGTTTATTCCATTAAAATTTAGGTTTCTTTCATGTAGAGGTTTTATAAAACCATAAAGATCAGTGTTATACCCAATTAAATTTCCTTCTTCATTGTTTACAGTATTAACAGCATTTGTCGTTATGGCTGTTTGATCTAACTTATCTAAATATTTTAAAATTGAGATTTTATGAGGGATAGTTACATTGAAACCATCTATTCCAATTGATTTTAACGATTCAATAGATTGCTTAAGATCTCCATGAGGGACACGAAATGAGAAATAAGAGCTATTTATACCGAGAAATGCGAATGCAGAATTTTGCATAATAGGAGACAGGGAATGTTCTACAGGATCGCCTATTATACAATATGTCTTAATTGGTAGAGACGGCATTATTTAGAAAATGTTGATTAATTCTTTCATATATTCCTCTCATTTCCATTATAGATAATTGACCTGGTGCAATGGTTTTATCCAGAGAAGCGTAAGTAAAAGGAGAATTTCCATATATGGTACATAAAATTCTTGAAATAACCCCAAAATCTCCCATCCCAAAAC